>NZ_JBFBBD010000061.1:0-42269 GCF_040689515.1 Streptomyces sp. NPDC051173 | reverse complement strand
TTTCTTTTCAGCCCGTTGGGGGCACCTCCCAGCGGTAGCTGGGGGAGTTTGAGGACAGCGCGCGAAGCGTGCTTCGGGGGTCTGGGGGCTTGCCCCCAGTTTCGGGAAGGGGCGGGGTAGGGGAACAAAGCCCGCCGCAGGCGCCCACCAACCCGCACCCGGGGGCCTGGGGCACACGCCCCAGTTCGGGGAGGGGCGGGGCTGGGGAACAAGCCCGCCGCAGGCGCAACGCACCCACACCCACACCCACACACCCCGTGTAATTTGGCGAGCAGCCGATCCACCAGGAGAAACCATGCCCGCCGAGCCGAACCGCCGCCGCCTCCTCTACGTCACCGACCTCGCCTACGAGGCCCGCGGGCGCCGGTACTGCGACGAGGACATCTTCCTCTCCTCCCGGCTGCGCGGGGAATTCGACATCGCCCTGTGCCATCCCCTGGACGCGGCCGCGCTGATGGCGGACTTCGACGCGGTCGTGATCCGTAACAGCGGGCCCGTGCTGCACTACCAAGCCGCGTACGACGATTTCCGCGCGCTCGCGGAGAAGCGCGGGGTGCGGGTCTACAACCAGTTGTCCGGCAAGGCCGACATGGTCGGCAAGCAGTATCTCCTCGAGCTGACCGCCGCCGGTTTTCCCGTCATCCCGACCATCGACGACGCGCGGGACATCGGCCGTCTGCCGGAGGCGGACGAATACGTCGTCAAGCCGAAGCTCGGCGCGGATTCCATAGGTCTGGAATTCGTCTCCAGGGACCGGCTCGCGGAACTCCCTTACGGGGACGTCCTGGTGCAGCCGCGCATTCCCTTCGCCTACGAGGTGTCGTTCTACTTCGTGGACCGGGATTTCCAGTACGCCCTTTACGCGCCGCGGCCCGACCGGCGCTGGGAGCTGGTGGCGTACGAACCCACCGCCGCCGACCTGGAGTTCGCGCAGCGGTTCGTCGACTGGAACGACATCGACCACGGCATCCAGCGCGTGGACGCCTGCCGGGCGCCCGGTGGTGAACTCCTCCTGGTGGAACTGGAAGACCTCAATCCGTATTTGTCCCTGGACCTGCTGGAGCCCGCGGCCCGGGACGCCTTCGCCGCGAGCATGGCGGCCTCGGTCCACAGGCTGATCGCCGACGGCCTCCCGGCCGGACCCGTCGGGTAGGGTGGGCGGTTCAGGCAGTACGCAGATCGAGGAGGTGAGACCCATTACCGCTGTTCAGGCCGGGTGCTCTCCCCTCGTGGCCGTACGGTCCGCCCCGCGCGGGTGAACCGCGAGAGCGCCCTTCGGTTTCCCGGAAGGCTCTCATGTCTGCTCCCACACCTCTCGTTTCCCCCTCCGTCGTCACCCGGCTGCGCGCCGCGGGCTGCGTCTTCGCCGAGGAGGAGGCCCGGCTGATCCTCACCACGGCCCGCACGCCGGAGGACGCCGCCCGCATGGTCGACCAGCGGGTCGTCGGCCTGCCTCTCGAACACGTCCTCGGCTGGGCCGAGTTCTACGGCCTGCGCATAGCCGTGGACCCGGGCGTCTTCGTGCCCCGGCGGCGTACGGAACACCTCGTCCGGCAGGCCGCCGCGCTGTCCGGCGGCCCCTCCCCCGTGATCGTCGACCTGTGCTGCGGCTCCGGCGCGGTCGGCGCCGCGCTCCTCGCGGCCCTGCCCGGCGCGGAGTTGCACGCCGCCGACATCGACCCGGCCGCGGTGCGCTGCGCCCGCCGCAATCTCGCGGCGGGCGCCCCGGTCCACGAGGGCGACCTCTACGCCCCGCTGCCCGCCACGCTGAAGGGCCGCGTCGACGTCCTGGTGGCCAACGCGCCGTACGTCCCCACCGAACAGATCGAGTTCCTGCCGCCCGAGGCCCGCGTCCACGAGCCCCATGTGGCGCTCGACGGCGGCTCGGACGGTCTCGCGGTGCAGCGCCGCGTGGCCGCCGAGGCCCTCACCTGGCTCGCGCCCGGCGGGCACCTCCTGGTCGAGACGAGCGGACGCCAGGCCGCCGCCACGGCCGCCTCGTTCACCCGCGCCGGCCTGATCGCCGAGGTGACCCACGACGAGGACCTGTACGCCACGGTGGTCTCGGGCAGGCGCCCCTGAACCGGGGCTCCGTCAGACCACCCACGCGCCGTCGCGCATGATGTGACGGCCTTTCAGTTCGCGCTCCTCGTGCCACGCCTGGACGGACTCGGGGCGCACCTGGAAGTACGCGTACGGTTTGCCGCTCCCGCGCGGGTCCCAGCCCGTACGCCGCTGGAACGCCTCCGCCGCCGCGGCCGGGACCCCGGCCGCGGTGAAGGTCTCCACCGCGCCGTCGATGATGACGACGTCCCGCGTGTGACCGAGCGCGAGGCGGGCCCGGCCGGTGTCGCGGAGGTTGCGCCCGGTCGGGTTGGTGGCGACGGTGGAGAGCCACAGCGCCCCGTCGTGCCACACGAACCACAGCGGGACCAGGCACGGCGCCCCGTCCGCGGACGCCGAGGCGACCCAGATGTCCAATTCGCTCTCCAGCCGCGCCAGTACGTCGGCCTTGCGCCGCTCGGGGCCGCGGGGCGGGTCCATGATCTTCATGACCGGTGACGCTACCGACGCGGCACGCGGGACACATCGGGCCGAGGTCGTAGGCGTGCGGACGGAAGCCCCACGCGCCCGGCGGACCGACTACCCCACCCGTTCCGCCAGGAAGTCCTCCCACGTCCGCCTGCCCACGACCGCGCCTTCGAGCGTCAGATTGGCACCGGAGCGATAGGCGCGGCCGACCTTCCCCGGCATGCGGACCGGCAGCGTCAACCGCTTCTTGCCGCACGCCCGCAGATATCCGTGGGTGAGCTCGGCGAACCCGTACACCGCGGGCCCGGCCAGGTCCGGCACCAGGCCCGCCGGTTCGCCGAGGGCCAGTTCCACGAGCCGGGCCGCCACCTCGCGGGAGTCGACCGGCTGCCACCGGAGCCCGCCCGGCGCGGGGACGACCGGCATCTTCGCCATCTTCCCCGCCACGGTCAGGGCCAGGTCGTGGAACTGGGCGGCGCGCAGCGTGGTCCAGGGCAGGCCGGATCCGGCCACGGCCCGCTCCGCGCCCAGCTTGGACCGGAAGTAGCCCAGCGGGATCGTGTCCGCCCCGATGACCGAGATGTAGATCAAGTGCCGCACCCCGGCGCCCACGGCGGCCCGCACCAGGTTCCGGGTCGCCTCGTCGTCGCCCTTGGCGCCGCCCGCGAGGTGCAGCACGACCGGGGCCCCGGCCACCGCGGCCTCGATGCCCTCGTCCTTGAGCAGGTCCCCGGTCACGTACTCGACGCCGTCCACGGACTCACGGACGCCCCGGCTGAGCACCCGCACCTCGCGGCCGGCCGCCCGCAGCAGGGGGACGACATGGCCACCCAGGGTGCCCGTACCGCCGGTGACCAGGATGGTCGGTGTCATGGCTGCTCCACATCTCGTCGGCTGTGCTCCGCGGGATCCCGTCGGCTGCGCTCTGCGGGTTCCGCGGATCCACAGCGATGACTCCCGGCGGGGCGGGAATGTGACGCGGCGGCCGGGGCGAACCCCTTCGGAGGCTGTGACGTGAACCACAGTCGCGACCTGTCACGGTTCGCCGGTGCGGTGTGTCTCATGGGCGTACGGCCCGGTGGGCACACGACGACCGGTCCGAGGAGAGGAGCGGGATCAGCCATGAGCGAGGACGCCTTCAGCGAGCACCGGCCGCTGCTGTTCACCATCGCCTACGAGATGCTGGGCAGCGCGGCCGACGCCGAGGACGTGCTCCAGGAGAGCTATCTGCGGTGGAGCGCGGTCGACCCGGCCACGGTCGAGCACCCGCGGGCCTACCTCGTCCGCGTGGTGACCCGGCAGGCGCTCAACCACCTGCGGGCGGTGAAGGCGCGGCGCGAGGAGTACGTCGGCAGCTGGCTGCCCGAGCCGATCCGCACCGCGCCCGAGGTGAGCGAGGACGCGATCCTGGCCGAGTCGGTGTCGATGGCCATGATGCTCGTCCTGGAGACGCTGGGACCGGCGGAGCGCGCGGTGTTCGTGCTGCACGACGTGTTCGGCTACACCCACGGCGAGATCGCCGCCTCGATCGGCAAGACCGAGGTCACCGTCCGGCATATCGCCCACCGGGCCCGCCGTCACGTCCACGCGCGGCGGCGCCGCTTCGAGCCCGACTCCGACGCCGGCCGGGAGATCGTCCAGCGCTTCCTGCTCGCGGCGTCGACCGGTGAGGTCCAGGCGCTGATGGACCTGTTGGCGCCCGACGTCGTGCAGATCTCCGACGGCGGCGGGAAGGTCGTCGCCGCCCGCCACCCGATCACCGGCAGCGCCGACGTCGCCCGGTTCGTCATCGGCGTGCTCCGTACGACGACCGAGGCGACGCGCGTCGAGCACGCCACGTACAACGGCATGCCCGCGGCACGGTTCGTCACCGGCGGCGAGCTCGACTGGCTCGTCGCGTTCGAGATCCACGACGGACGGATCACGGGCCTCTACGGCATGCGCAACCCGGACAAGCTGCACCGCGCCGAGGCGGTGCTCCCACTCGACAGAGGAGGCCACCAACCGTGGAAACCATGACAGTTGAGCGTGTCATCGACGCCCCGATCGAGGACGTCTTCGCCTGGCTCACCACGACCACCAACTACACGAAGTCGCCCCTGGTGGTGCGCTGCCGGCTGACCCGGCGGGGCGAGTCGGCGCCGTACGGCGTCGGCGCGGTGCGCAGCCACCTCTGGCTGATCGGCTGGTTCCGGGAGCGCATCACCCTCTACGACGCGCCGTACGCCACGGAGTACGTCGTCGACCGCAGCTTCCCGCCGTCGAGGCACGAGCTCGGCCGCATGACCTTCGCCGAGACCGACGCCGGCACCCACGTCCGCTGGACCACCCGGGCCGGACTCCCCATCCCGCTGATCGGCCCCGCCCTCACGCGCCACGCCGTACGCCCGATCCTCACGCGCACCTTCACGAACATCCTCGAAGCGGCGGAGCGTGACCTGACTCAGCACACCGACCGGTCGGCCCAGCTCTGAGCGGCCCGACCGCGTCACCCACCTGGGCAAGGGACATATGGGCAGGGGACATACGCTGAAGACCGCTCGTCCCGCCCCTGGAGGAGACCTTGTCCACGCCCGCCCGTACGCCCGCCGACCCGACGCCGAGCCACCGGGCGGTCGAGAACCTGATCGCGCGCTACGCCGAGCTCGTGGACGACGGTGATTTCGCGGGGCTCGGCGCCCTTCTCGCCGAGGCCGTCTTCATCGGTTCCACCGGCAGCGGCGCACCGGTGAGCGGCCGCGACGCGATCGAGAAGATATTCCGGGACACCGTCATCCTCTATGCCGACGGCACACCGCGGACCCAGCACGTCACGACCAACATCGCCGTCGAGGTCGACGAACAGGCCGGCACGGCGGTCTCCCGCTCGTACGTCACCGTGCTGCAGGCCCTGCCCGACCTGCCACTGCAGCCCATCGCCGGCGGCCGCTACCACGACCGCTTCGAACGCCGCGACGGACAGTGGCACTTCACCGAACGGCGGGTCCGCATCAACCTCGTCGGCGATGTGACCCGCCATCTGCGCCGGGCCGGGGCGAACGATCACGGCTGCGACTGAGCGTTGCAGGTGGCCAGTTGAACGGTTGGCGAGCAGTACGGCGCGCTGCCGCATGGTGTCGACCGGGCGCGGGTGCGGGGGTTCCGCTGCCCTCGCGGTGGCGGCCGACGCGAGATCACCGGCCGGGGCGCCGCCTAGTGGAAGGCGACAGACCATGCGTGCGGCACTGTCCCTTCCTGCAACGGCAGCACAATGGAGATGAACTGCTCGCAGTACAGGTCCGAGTACACGTAGGCGATGCTGTCGGTGCCGTTGATGATCAATGCGGGGTCGCCGGGCCAGTTGCTCGCGTGGCAGCCGGTGGGGTTCTCCCAGCGGCCACCGTTGAACATCAGGGTTCCGGTCGCGGCCGAGGCCGATTGAGTGAGACCGAGCGTGAGCGCAACGCTCGAGCCGAGCACTCCGAGTGTGGTGGCAAGACGCCGCATGCGAATCTCCCTTGATCCGAGCCGTCGGCCCCGCCCCGCGCCTGTCCGGTGAGGGGCGGCACCTGAACGACCCGAGCGTGCCGGGCACCCCGCCCGCGCCGCCACAAAATCCAGGCACTCCGGAACGCGGAAACGCTCTTCGACCAGGGCAGCCGCAAGCCGCCTGGAACGCGAAGCCGGAACGCCTGACGCCGTCCTTCCGGGCGCGACCGCAGCCACCCCTCCCAGGCCGGCCACAACACTCACGGGCCACCTACAGCGCTCAGCCACACACCGCCACAGACACTTTTGCAAGCAGCCGCTTGCAAAAGTTAGCAACGTGGGGCAGCATCGAGCGCATGGGATCACTCAACGTCGGCAATCTCGGTGAGTATCTGCGGGAGCAGCGGCGCAACGCGCAGCTGACGCTGCGGCAGCTCGCCGATGCCGCGGGGGTGTCCAATCCGTATCTCAGCCAGATCGAGCGCGGCCTGCGCAAGCCGAGTGCCGAGATCCTCCAGCAGCTCGCGAGGGCGCTGCGGATCTCCGCCGAGACCTTGTACGTGCAGGCCGGGATTCTCGACGAGCGGGACCGGGGCGACGCGGAGGTCCGCAGTGTGATCCTCGCCGACCCCGCGATCAACGAGCAGCAGAAGCAGGTGCTGCTCCAGATCTACGAGTCCTTCCGTAAGGAGAACGGGCTCGCGACGGACGACGACAGCAAATCTTCGAGCTGACCGGGAGACCATCGCCATGGCCACCACCCAGGATTTCCGCAAGGCCGCGACCGACACCGCGTACGCCGCGGCCGGGGCCGCCGACCTCACCTTCGAGGTGATCGGGCAGGTCGTCGCCGAGGCCCCCCAGCGCTTCGAGCAACTGCGGAACACCGACCCCAAGGCCCTTCAGCAGAAGGTGACCCAGCGGGCCAAGGAGACGCAGGCGACGGTGAGCGCGAAGTTCACCGAGATCGTCGGCAACTTCGACAACGACGCGAAGAAGTTCGGCCAGTCCGCCCAGGACCTGCTGCTCCAGGGCGTCGGCCAGGCCGTGGGCTACGCGGCGAAGGCCGGCGAGCAGTACGAGAAGCTGGCCGAGCGCGGGCGCGTCGCCGTGAAGACCTGGCGCGGCGAGGCCGCCGACGAGGTCGCCGACATCGCCGTCGCCATCGAGCCGGAGAGCGACGCGAAGCCCGCCGCCGACGCGCAGGACGCCGACGCCAAGCCCGCCGCGGCACGGAAGCCCGCCGCCGCCCGCAAGACCGCGGCCGCCCCGAAGAAGACGGACGCCAAGTCCGAGGACCAGTAAGCAGGACGGGCCGGGAGCGGTCCGGGGCGGTGTGCCGCGTGCCCGGACCGTTCTCCCGGTACCGTGGCGGGCGCAAGCGCCCGTAACGGAACGACCTTGAGGTGAGCCACGTGTTGGTTGACGGGTTCGGCAGCGCCATCGGCTGGCTCGCGGAATGGCTCCCCAGGGTGCTGTGCCTGTTCGCGCTGGCGGCCGTCGTCGACGCGGCCACCACCCGCGAGGACGCCTTCCGCGCGGCCGACAAGCAGACGAAGCGCTTCTGGATCACTGTCATGGCCCTGGCGGCGCTCGTCTCCGGGCTGCCGTCGGCGCGCTATCTGGGCGGCGGCTGGGCCGCGCTGGCGGGCATCTTCGGCGGCCTCGGCTTCCTCCTGATCCTCGCGGCCCTCATCGCCACCATCGTCTACTACGTGGAAGTACGGGCGACGCTCAAGCGAATCAACGGCCGGCGGAGCTGGCCGAGGCGGGGACCGCGGGGCGGCGGCAGGTACTGAGCCGCGGACGGACGGGCCTCAGCCGCGGTCCAGCAGGAGCACCGCCAGGTCGTCCGTCAACTCGCCGCCGTTCAGCGCCCGTACCTCCGTCACCGCCGCGTCGAGCAGCGCCTCCCCGGACAGGCCGTCCTTGACCTGCCGGGTGACCAGCTCGACGATGCCCTCCTGGCCCAGGCGCCGCGCGCCCTCGCCGATCCTGCCCTCGATCAGGCCGTCGGTGTACATCATCAGGCTCCAGCGGCCGCCCAGTTCGATCTGCCGGCGCGGCCAGCGGGCGTGCCGGAGCAGGCCGAGCGCGGGGCCGCCGCTGTCCTGCGGCAGCAGGCGCGGGGCCTGGCCGGGGCGTACGAGCAGGGGCGCCGGGTGGCCCGCCAGACTCAGGCCCGCGCGGCGCCCGTCCGGCGATATGTCGACGGCACACAGCGTCGCGAACGTCTCCTCGTCCGCGCGCTCGTGCTCGAGCACCTGCTGGAGCGTGGAGAGCAGCTCGTCGCCGCACAGCCCGGCGAGCGTCAAGGCCCGCCACGCTATGCGGAGTTCGACGCCGAGCGCGGCCTCGTCCGGCCCGTGGCCGCTGACGTCGCCGATCATCGCGTGGACGGTGCCGTCGGGCGTCCGCACGGTGTCGTAGAAGTCGCCGCCGAGCAGCGCACGGCTGCGGCCCGGCCGGTAGCGGGCGGCGAACCGCAGGTCGGAACCGGCCAGCAGCGGCGTCGGCAGCAGCCCGCGCTCCAGCCGGGCGTTCTCCTGGGCGCGCAGCCGGGACTCGGTGAGCTGGTGCTGGGCGAGGTCCGCGCGCTTTCGCTCGACGGCGTAGCGGATGGCCCGGCTGAGCACCCGCCCGTCGAGCTCGTCCCGGAAGAGGTAGTCCTGCGCCCCCACTCGTACGGCCTCGGCGGCCCGCTCGGCGTCCGTCTCCGCGGTCAGCGCGAGGACGGCGTGCCGGGGTGCGAGGCGCAGCACCTGGCGCAGGGTGTCCAGCTCGTCCCGGGCCTCGGGCACGTGCGCCTCGCCGTCACCGGCACAGCCGGCGGTGACACAGGCCGGCTCGCAGACCCGGTCGGGGGCGGGCAGGGCGAGGTCGAGAAGGATGCAGTGCACGTCGTCGGTGAGCAGCCGCTCGGCCTCGGTGAGGTTGCGGGCGGTACGGATACGGACCGGCTTGCCCGCCGGACCGGACATCTCAGCCATCTCGGGCACGGACAGCGAGCCGCCGGGGTCGCTCTCGATCACCAGCAGGGTCAGCCCGGCGTCGAGCGGGGGCGCCTCCGCAAGCCTCGGCGCGGGTACGGACATGGTGACGGCTTCCTTCCGTTCCCCCCGAGAACACGGCGCCCACCGATCGGTGAGCGCCGAACGCGACCCTAGCGGCCGCCGCGTTCGAACGGAATGGAACGGGGCCACTCGCCGCTGTCATATGCGCTTGCCTGGACGGCATTTGGCGCGTGAGGGGAGAAACACGCAATGAGAAACGTCACCCCATGGGGTGACGGGGGTCACATGGGATGACGCGTCCGGCGCCTGCCTGGCGCTTTCGCTTCGCGGCGCCGCGCTGGGCTCTTCGGGGTTGCGGGTTCGTTGTGCGGGCCCGTGGCGCCTGCGGCGAGCTTCTTCCCCAACCCCGCCCCTTCCCGGCTGCATCTGATCCGCGGCTCCGCCGCGCGGGGGGCGCGCCCCAGCCCCCGAGTGCGGATCCGTGGCGCCTGCGGCGGGCTTTCCCCCACCCCGCCCCTTCCCGTAACTGGGGCGCTGCCCCAGACCCCGACGTGCGGGTCCGTTGCCGCCTGCGGCGGGAGCTCCCCCAGCTACCGCTGGGAGGTGCCCCCAACGGGCTGAATTTCGCGCACCCGGCGGAAAAGAAAAGACCAGCGCACCCGGCCGAAGGAACAGCGCATCCGCCGGAAAAGGATCGCGCGCCCGGCTGAAGAGGAAGGCGCCACCGGCCTTCATGTTGCCCACCGGCGGAGGGGGTGGGGCCGGAGGGTGAGGTTCTGGAACGCGGTGCGTCGTCACGGCACTCAATACGTAAGGCGGCGCCACGCACCGCGTTCCAGGTCCTCAGCCCGGAGGCCACACCCCCGGCCCAGCCACCAACCCAGCCCGGCCGGCACCTGAGGCCACACCCCCGGCGGCCCAGCCACACACCCAGCCCGGCCGGCGCTTGAGGCCACGCCCGAAGGGCGAACCAACCCCAGCCACACACAAACCCGCCGTCACCCAGGCCGCACAACCCCCAAGATCGGCATAGTCCCCGCCCCCGCAAGCGTCACCTGCCGCCCAGGCCGCGGCGCATGCACGATCGTCCCGTCCCCCACGTACATCCCCACATGGCTCGCGTCCGCGAAATAGATGATCAGGTCGCCCGGCCGCATGTCTTTCACGTCGACCCTGGGGAGCTGTCGCCACTGCTCCTGGGAGGTCCGCGGGATGGCCCGGCCGGCCGCGGACCAGGCCTTGAGGGTGAGGCCGGAGCAGTCGTACGTGTCGGGGCCCTCCGCGCCCCACACATAGTCCTTGCCTATCTGGGCCGTCGCGAAGTCGACGGCCCGCTTGCCGTCACCGGAGGCCGAGGACGCGGCGCCGGCGCCGGAACCCTGGAGGGCCTCCTCGACGGTCACGCCCTTCTCGGACCGGGAGGCGAGCCACTTCCGCTGGTCCTCGCGGGCCCGGTCCTCCTCCAGTTGACGCAGCCGTTCCTTCTCCTTCGCCTCCAGCCGCGACTCCAGCTCCTTGGCGGCGGCGAGCTTCGCCTCGATCTCCTTCTTCGCGGACTCCTTCTTCTTCCGCTCGCCGTCCAGCGTCTTCCAGCGCTCGCCGGCGGCCTTGGCGTAGCCGTCCAGGGTCTTCTGGGTGGCCGCCTGCTGGGCGATCACGCCACGGGTGGCGGCCTCGCCCTTGTGGGCGAGCGCGATGCCGTCGAGGAAGGTCTCGGGTGAGGGGGAGAGGAAGAGCCGGGCCTGGGGCGGCATGCCGCCGTCGCGGTAGCGGGCGCGGGCCAGGGCGCCGGCCTGGTCCTTGAGCCGGTTCATCCGCTCCTGCGCGGCGGCCGCGGAGCGGGCGAGCCCGGCGATGGACTTCTCCTGGAGGCGCTGTTCCTCACCGGCCGCGTTGTACGCGTCGGTGGCGGCCTCCGCCTGCCGGTAGAGGCCCTCCACCTCCTTGTGGACGTCTTCGAGGGCGCGTGGCGGAGGGCTGGGATCCGCGTACGCCGCGCCCGGCAGGAACGCGGCCCCCGCCACGGCCACCACGCAGACCAGGGCCGTCGTCGCGATCGGGCGGCCGCCGCCCCCGGGCGTCCCCGTGTCCCCACTGCCCGTACCCCTGCCGTGCCACCTCACAGGCCACCTCCGCGGCTTCCGCCCTCAGGTCTGACATAGCGTCACGCGAGAGTCGGATGCTGCCACGGCGACCGGAAAACGGACAGAGATCTGCGTCACACTGGCAGCAAACTGGCCGCCCGACCGGCTACCACCCTGACCGGTGAGGTTCACCCTCCGTTCACTCCGCCCCATCGACCGCTTCACCTGTTCTGCCTAATTTCGGTCGTAGAGGGTGCGGGTCCCGGGCATTCGGGGCCACAGCGGAACGGCTGGACCGCACCGACCACCTCTCGCACGCCGCCCCAGCGGCGGCTCCCGGAAGGAACTCCCGAAAAGTGAAGCTTCAGCGCAAGAACCGGCTCCGCGCCGTCGCCTTCGGCGCCATCGCCGTCTCCGGCGCCCTGGTCCTCACGGCGTGCGGTTCGGACAACAACAGCGGCAGCGACACCAGCAGCGGTGGCGCCACCAAGGCCGCAGGCAACATCAAGTGCGACGGCAAGGGCCAGCTGCTGGCCTCGGGCTCGACCGCGCAGAAGAACGCCATGGACCTCTGGGTCAAGAACTTCATGGCGGCCTGCAAGGACATCCAGATCAACTACAAGCCCACTGGTTCGGGCGCGGGCATCCAGGAGTTCCTCCAGGGCAAGACCGCCTTCGCCGGCTCCGACTCCGCGCTGAAGCCGGAGGAGGTGGCCAAGTCCAAGAGCGTCCTCAAGGGCGGCCAGGGCATCGACCTCCCGATGGTCGGCGGCCCCATCGCGATCGGCTACCACCTCTCGGGCGTGGACAACCTGGTCCTGGACGCGGACACCCTCGCCAAGATCTTCGACGGCAAGATCGAGAAGTGGGACGACCCGGCGATCGCCAAGCTCAACAAGGACGCCAAGCTGCCGGCCACCAAGATCCAGGCGTTCCACCGCTCGGACGAGTCCGGCACCACGGAGAACTTCACGAAGTACCTCAAGGCGACCGCCGACAAGTCCTGGCCGTACACGCCCGCCAAGGCGTGGGCGCCCAAGAGCGGCCAGTCCGCCGACGGCTCCGCCGGTGTCTCCTCGCAGGTCAAGCAGACCGAGGGCGCCATCTCCTACTTCGAGCTGTCCTACGCCACCGCCAACTCGATCAAGACGGTGAAGCTCAACACCGGCGCCGCCGCCCCGGTCGAGGCCACCTCGGACAACGCCTCCAAGGCCATCGCCGAGGCGAAGATCGTCGGCACCGGCCAGGACCTCGCGCTCCAGCTCAACTACAACACCAAGGCCGAGGGCGCCTACCCGATCACCCTGGTGACCTACGAGGTCGTCGGTGACAAGGGCAACAAGGCCGACACCCTGGCCGCCACCAAGTCCTTCCTGACCTACATCGCGAGCGAGGACGGCCAGTCCGTCCTCAAGGGCATGGGTTACGCCCCGCTGCCCGCCGAGATCGCGAAGAAGGTCCGCGAGAACATCGCGAACCTGTCCTGACCCCGTGTGCGGCCGGACCCCCAGCGGGCGTCCGGCCGCACCGTCCGGTGCACCGCCGCGCCAGGAGAGCGGCCGGCCCCAAGGCCGCCTCCGCAGACCGGAGACAACCCATGGACATATCCAGCACGACCGCAGCGGGCCCACCCGGCCCCGCGGCCCCCGCGGGACGGCCGAAGTCCGCCGCCCGCGCCGGCGACCGCGTCTTCCTCGCCCTCTCCCGGGGCTCGGGAATCCTGCTGCTGGTGATCATGGCCGCCATCGCGGTCTTCCTCACCGTCCGGGCCGCCAACGCCCTCTCGCACGACCACGGAAACTTCTTCACCACCTTCGAGTGGAACGCCAACGCCACCCCGCCGGTCTTCGGCATCGCGGTCCTGGCGTTCGGCACGGTCGTCAGCTCGCTGATCGCGATGGTCATCGCGGTCCCCGTCGCCATCGGCGTCGCGCTCTTCATCTCCCACTACGCGCCGCGCAGGCTCGCCACCCCGGTCGCGTACGTGATCGACCTGCTCGCCGCCGTCCCGTCCATCGTGTACGGCCTGTGGGGCGCCCTCTTCCTGGTGCCGCACCTCGGCGGGCTCTACAGCTGGCTCGACGACTACTTCGGCTGGACCGGCGTCCTCGCCTACCACGACGGCGCCGCCCGCTCGCTCTTCACCATCGGCATCCTGCTGGCGATCATGATCCTGCCGATCGTCACCAGCGTCAGCCGCGAGGTCTTCCTCCAGGCCCCGAAGATGCACGAGGAGGCGGCGCTGGCGCTCGGCGCCACCCGCTGGGAAGTCATCCGGATGTCGGTGCTCCCCTTCGGCCGGTCCGGCGTCATCAGCGCCTCGATGCTCGGTCTGGGCCGCGCGCTCGGCGAGACCATGGCCGTCGCGACCGTCCTCTCCCCCAGCTTCCTCATCGGCAAGAGCCTGCTCGACCCGGGCGGCGGCACGTTCGCGCAGAACATCGCGAGCAGCTTCAAGGAGTCCGGCGAGATCGGCAAGGACGCCCTGATCGCGTCCGGCCTGGTCCTGTTCCTGCTGACCCTGCTGGTCAACGGCGCGGCACGGATGATCATCGCGCGTCGCAAGGAGTACTCGGAATGAGCGACGTGACGATCGACCAGCCGCGGGTCGCCGACCAGGCCCCGCAGCCCGGCAGCAGCCTGCGCCGGCCGCGCCTCCCCCGCTGGGCACCGCCCGCCGTCGCCGTGGCCTCGGCCGCCGTCGGCATCGCGATCGGCCTCGGCGCCGGCCTGAGCAGCCGGATCCAGTGGGGCCTGATCGCCGCGCTCCTCTTCGTCCTCGGGATGTACGGCCTCGCCGCCCGCGTCGAGGGCCGCAGGCAGGCCAAGGACCGGCTGGCCACCAGCCTGGTGTGGGTCTGCTTCCTGGTGGCCGTCGTCCCGCTGGTCTCCCTGGGCTGGGAGACGGTCAGCCGCGGCTCGAAGGTCCTCGACGGCACCTTCCTCACCCACTCGATGGCCGGCGTGCTGACCATCCAGCCCGGCGGCGGCGTCTACCACGCGATCATCGGCACCCTGGAGCAGGTGGGCATCGCCACCGCCATCGCGGCACCGGTCGGCCTGCTGACCGCGGTCTATCTCGTGGAGTACGGGCGCGGGCGGCTCGCCAAGGTGGTCACCTTCTTCGTGGATGTGATGACGGGCGTCCCGTCGATCGTCGCGGGCCTGTTCGTGCTGAGCTTCTGGATCCTCATGCTGGACTTCGGCTACTCCGGCTTCGCCGGGTCGATGGCCCTGGCGATCCTGATGATGCCGGTGGTCGTCCGCTCCACCGAGGAGATGCTCAAGCTCGTGCCGAACGAGCTGCGCGAGGCGTCCCTCGCCCTCGGCGTGCCGAAGTGGCGCACGATCCTCAAGGTCGTCCTGCCCACGGCCATCGGCGGCATCGCCACCGGCATGATGCTGGCGGTCGCCCGCATCGCCGGCGAGACCGCCCCCATCGTCCTCCTGGTCTTCGGCTCCCAGGTGATCAACAACAACCCCTTCGACGGCGCCCAGTCCTCCCTGCCGTACTACATCTACGAGCAGTGGGCCGCGGGCAACGAGGCCAGCTACGACCGCGCCTGGGCCGCGGCCCTGGTCCTCATCGCCTTCGTCATGATCCTCAACCTGGTGGCCCGCGGCATCGCCCGCTGGAAGGCCCCGCAGACCGGCCGCTGACCGGCAGTTCACGAAAGAAGCAGTGATTCCCATGGCCAAGCGCATCGACGTCGGCGGCCTCAACGCCTACTACGGCAACCACAAGGCCATCGAGGACATCTCGATGACCGTCGAGCCCCGCTCCGTGACGGCCTTCATCGGCCCCTCCGGCTGCGGCAAGTCCACCTTCCTGCGCACCCTCAACCGGATGCACGAGGTCACCCCGGGCGGCCGCGTCGAGGGCAAGGTGATGCTCGACGACGAGAACCTCTACGGGCCCGGCGTCGACCCCGTCTCCGTGCGCCGCACGGTCGGCATGGTCTTCCAGCGCCCGAACCCCTTCCCGACCATGTCGATCTACGAGAACGTGGCCGCGGGCATCCGCCTCAACGGCGGCCGGGTCCGCAAGGCCGACATGGACGCGACCGTGGAGAAGTCGCTCCAGGGCGCCAACCTCTGGAAGGAGGTCAAGGACCGGCTGAACAAGCCGGGAGCGGGCCTCTCCGGCGGTCAGCAGCAGCGCCTGTGCATCGCGCGGGCGATCGCGGTGGAGCCGCAGGTGCTGCTGATGGACGAGCCCTGCTCGGCGCTCGACCCGATCTCCACGCTGGCCATCGAGGACCTGATCGGCGAGCTGAAGGAACGGTTCACGATCGTCATCGTCACGCACAACATGCAGCAGGCCGCGCGCGTGTCGGACCGTACGGCCTTCTTCAACCTCGCGGGCGTCGGGCAGCCCGGCAAGCTGGTCGAGATCGACGAGACCGCGCGCATCTTCTCGAACCCCTCCGTCCAGGCCACCGAGGACTACATCTCGGGCCGCTTCGGATAAGGGCCGCCTACGGCGGAGCGGGCCCCTCGCCGGGCGGGCCGCTCCGCGTACGGGCTTCCCCCGGGGGCCCACGCCCCCGGCCCCGACCGCCTTACGGCGCTGCTTGGCGGTGCCGCCGCAAGGCGAAGGGCCCGCCCCCTGTCGGTAGCAGGGGGCGGGCCCATCCGTATGTGACGTGTATGTGACGCCCGCGGTGAGACGGGCGGGTGGGAAAGGTCAGCCGAAGGCCAGCAGCACGAGCCAGTAGCTGAACGCGGCCACGAGCGCCGCGGCCGGCATCGTGATGAACCAGCCCATAACGATGTTCTTGGCCACGCCCCAGCGCACCGCGCGCGACCCCTTCGTGGAGCCCACACCCATGATCGCGGAGGTGATGACGTGCGTCGTGGAGATCGGCGCCTGGAACATGAACGAGGACGTGTACATCACGGACGCGGCCGTCGTCTCGGCCGCGAAGCCCTGCGGCGGGTCCAGCTCGATGATCCGGCGCCCGAGCGTCCGCATGATCCGCCAGCCACCGGCGTACGTACCCGCGGACAGCGTCAGCGCGCACGCGAGCTTGACCCACAGCGGGATCGCGTCGCCCTTGCCCTCGACGTCGCCGATGACCAGGGCCATCACGACGATGCCCATGGTCTTCTGCGCGTCCTGGAGACCGTGGCCGAGCGCCATGCCCGCCGCGGAGACGGTCTGCGCGATACGGAAGCCGCGCTTGGCCTTGTGCGGGTTGGACTTACGGAACATCCACATGATCACGACCATCACCAGATAGCCGAGGATCAGACCGACGAAGGGCGAGAGGAACATCGGGATGACGACCTTCTCGATCACCCCCGACCAGATCACCGTGGTGCCGCCCGCGAGCGCCGCGCCCACCATGCCGCCGAACAGGGCGTGCGAGGAGGACGACGGAAGCCCGAAGTACCAGGTGATGAGGTTCCAGGCGATCGCGCCGACCAGCGCCGCGAAGAGGATGCCCATCCCCTTCTGGCCCTCCGGCGTGGCGATCAGGCCCTCACTGACGGTCTTGGCGACGCCGCTGCCCAGGAAGGCACCGGCGAGGTTCATCACCGCCGCCATCGCGAGGGCCGCCCGCGGGGTCAGCGCCCGCGTGGAGACCGAGGTCGCGATGGCGTTCGCGGAGTCGTGGAAGCCGTTCGTATAGGTGAAGCCGAGCGCGACCCCGATGGTCACGACGAGAGCGAAGGTGTCCACCGGGGGTCAGGACTCCTTGACCGCGATGGTCTCGACCGTGTTGGCGACGTGCTCGAACGCGTCGGCGGCCTCCTCCAGCACGTCCACGATCTGCTTGAGCTTCAGCACCTCTATGGCGTCGTACTTGCCGTTGAAGAGCTGGGCCAGGAGCTTGCGGTGGATCTGGTCCGCCTGGTTCTCGAGGCGGTTCACCTCGATCCAGTACTCGGTGAGGTTTGTCATGGTCCGGAGGTTGGGCATGGCCTCGGCGGTGAGCTCGGCGGCCCGCGCGAGGACCTCGATCTGCTGCTCGACGCCCTTCGGGAGCTCCTCGACCTGGTAGAGCACGACCAGGTCGACGGCCTCCTCCATGAAGTCCATGATGTCGTCGAGCGACGAGGCGAGGTTGTAGATGTCCTCGCGGTCGAACGGCGTGATGAAGGAGGAGTTCAGCTGGTGGAAGATCGCGTGGGTCGCGTCGTCCCCCGCGTGCTCCGCTGCCCGCATCCGCTCGGCGATCTCGGCTCGGGCGGACGCGTCCGCTCCGAGCAGTTCCATCAGGAGCTTGGAGCCCGTGACGATGTTGTCCGCTGACGCGGCGAACATGTCGTAGAAGCTCGTCTCCCTGGGGGTCAGACGAAAGCGCACGTGGGATCCTCGGGGTGCAGCGGATTCGGTCTCGTTGATGCTAGGCGCATCATCCGGCCACGGCTAACTGGCATTCCCTCAGTGTCGCCCATCGGGCAGAGTGCTCACGAAGGCAGGTACCGCCTCCGGCCACCGAATTCTGTACCATATACCGGCCGGGGGTATGCGAGTGGGGTATACCCACCGACAGGCGCGACACCCTTGGCCCAGGGCCCGGGCCGGCGCCCGGTGCACCCCGGACTCCAGCTCCGGGAAGGGACGACGGAGGACGCCATGACCACCACGGAAGCCGGAGCCGGCACGACCGGCGCCACGTCCTGCCACGGCGAGGCGCCCGGCGCGGACGCGTCGGCCGAGCAGATCCAGGGGCAGGCCCAGGGGCACGGCCACGGCCCGCACGGCTACAGCGACCAGAAGGACCAGCACCTCAAGCGCCTGCGCCGGATCGAGGGCCAGATCCGCGGCCTCCAGCGCATGGTCGAGGAAGACGTCTACTGCATCGACATACTCACCCAGGTGTCGGCGAGCACGAAGGCCCTCCAGTCCTTCGCCCTCCAGCTGCTCCAGGAGCACCTGCGCCACTGCGTGGCGGCCGCCGCGGTGAAGGGCGGCGACGAGATCGACGCGAAGGTGGCGGAAGCGAGCGCGGCGATCGCGCGGCTGCTCCGTACGTGACGCCCGGGGCTCCGCACGGAGCGCCGGCGGCGTGCCGCGGACCGGGCCGTTACTCGCCCCGCTTCTTCTCCGCCGCCCGGACGACCTTCAGCACCTCGTCGATGCGGTCCGGGCTCAGGCGGTCCTCGTCCGCGCTCGAGGCCGCGATCATCAAATCACCGTAGAGATCGATCTCGATGAGGGCCACGGGATCCGGCCCACCCGACGAACCGCGTCGCGAAACCACGTGATTCACCTCCTCGGGTCCTGGTTCTTCGACTTACCAGCGTAGTGATCGGTACACATGGCGCGCATGGCACAGAAGGACCATTTCCATGGCCAAGCACACCGTGCCGCGTTATTTCCGCGGCGAACCCACGGTCCCCGCATAGATATCGGCGGAAGCCGGGAGTGCCACATCGAACTTGGTGCCGAAGTCGTAGAGGTCGACGGTCGAGACGACCGTCATCGGCGCCGCCGGCCCGCCCCGCACGACACCGAACCGGTGGGAGAGCCTGCGCGGCAGGCCCTGCCGGTCGAGGTACGCGTCGAACCGCACCGTGCCGCTGGAGAACCCCCTCGCCGCCACGGCCAGCGGACCGCGGTCCCGCTCGGGCGCGGCGCGCGCGGCCCGGCCGAGGTCGACGGTGCCCCAGTAGTGCCGCACGCGGACCCCGTCCACCCACTCGTCCCTCATATACGTCACCTCACGCGCCCCGCCGAGCAGTTCCGCCGCCGCGAGCGGGTCCGTGGCGCCGTTGGTGAGCAGATTGCCGTCGGCGAAGGCCGGCGTCGACAGCCTCACCCACTTGTCCGCGGGGACGCCCGCCCCGCGGTTCTTCATGAAGAGCGCACCGGGCACGAACACCTCGGTGACGGCACGGTGTTCGGTCGCACCCGCCGCGTCCGCGGGCACCAGCACCGTCAACTCACCGGCGGGCCGGGCGAAGTCGTAGCCGCCCGCCCCGCGGATGATCAGCCGGGTGCCGCCGCTGACGGTCTCCATCGACGTACGCACCTTCGCGCCGCCCGCCTCGGCGAGCGCCCGGGCCGCGCGGCGCAGCGCCTCGCGGGCCCGGCCGGGGTCGTCCGCCTGGCGGGCCTCGCCGCTCAGGCTCTCGAGATCGCCCCGCAGCTCCGGCCGCGCCTGGCCGGCGCAGCCGGACACCAGCAGGCCGAGGGCGATGCCGCCCGCCGTCACGCGTCCTCTCCGCCGCACCACCATGACCGTCAGCCCCCTGCCAGCGCGCTGTGGAACCCGTAACTGTCAACGACCCCCGGTGACCGCCGTCACGGCCGGGTAGCGTGGTCACGTGTCCGACACAGCCGCCGCGGGCCCCTCCGCGGCACACTCCACCAGTACCGGCGAGACGGGTTCCTTCTGCAGCGCCCGCTGCACCTGCGGCTGGCGCGGCCCGGCCCGCAGGGCCCGCTCACTCGCACGCGAGGACGCGGCGTCCCATACGGCGACGGCTTCGGGCACGCAATTCAGCCCGTCCGGCGTTTGAGGACAACGCGCGAAGCGTGTTGCGGGGTCTGGGGCGCATCCCCAGTTTCGGGAAGGGGCGGGGTGGGGGAAAGCCCGCCGCAGGCGCGAACAACCCGCAGCCGTGGGGGCCGGGGCGCAGCCCCGCACGCGGCGGAGCCGCAGGCGCCCCGCTACGCCGCCAGGTCGTTGTCCCGGGGCAGCGGCCGCTCCGGCCGCCCCGCCGCCGCGACCACGGGCGCCACCGCCCCGCCCGACCGCACCAGCCACCCCGCCCGCGACCCCGCGAGGAACCGCATCGCCGGAGTGAGCAGCATCATCGCCAGTGGAGCCAGCAGCAGCGCGACCGCCGTGCCGAGCGCGAGCCCGCCGACGACGTCCGTCGGATAGTGCACGCCCATATAGACGCGGCAGAAGCCTTCCAGGAAGGCGAGGCCGATGCCGATGAGGCCGTACTTCCGGTTGGCGACGAAGAGGCCCACCCCGAGCGCCATGGTCAGCGTCGCGTGATCGCTGACGAAGGAGTAGTCGGTCTTGCCCTTGACGAGGACGTCCAGCCCGGTGTGGTCGACGAAGGGCCGCGGCCGCTTGACGAAGTCCCGGATCGGGATGTTGACGAGCAGCGCGATCCCGGCCGCGAGCGGCGCCCACAGCAGCCCTGCCACGGCGGCCGGCGCGTCGTCCCGCTTGCGGACGCTCCACCAGGCGCAGACCATCAGCACGGCGAGCCCCAGGACGATCCCGTACTCGCCGATGAACTCCATGGCGTGATCCAGCCAGTTGGGGGCCGCCTTGGCGATGCCGTTGATGTCGTAGAGCAAGCTGTTGTCGGGGCCCGGCCCGCCCCCGGCCTCCGACACGAGGTGCCCCACCGCGAGTCCAGCCATGTGTCGTGGCCCCTTATCTGTCGCCTCGTGCTACGTCCAGCTGCCGACCCCCGTGGTCCGTTGCGCACGCCGATGGCGGCGCTGCTTTCCCACTCTCATGGAACGCGCCACTCCGGCCGGGCGTTCCACTCTCCACTCAATGATCACCAGGACGTTATCGAAGGGTGACCCATCGTCGCGGTCCGGGGTCGGGAGTTCAGCCCCCCTTCGCCTTGGGCAGCGCTTTCGCGCCGTCCTCGGTGACCCGGGTCGCCCCGATGTAGTCCGGTGTGTCGATCTTGTCGAAGCGGATCAGCGCCCCTGTGTGCGGCGCATTGATCATGTACCCGCCGCCCACGTAGAGGCCCACGTGGTGGATGCTGCGGGGGTCGTTCAGGTCGTGCGCGAAGAAGACCAGGTCCCCGGGGAGCAGCTCGTTCCGCTTGGGGTGCGCGCCCGCGTTCCACTGGTCGTTGGCGACGCGCGGCAGGGTGATGCCCACCGTTTCGTACGCGGCCTTGGTGAGCCCCGAGCAGTCGAAGCGCCCCCCGTCCGCGGCGGTGCCGTCGCCACCCCACAGATAGGGCGTGCCGAGCTTGTCCTGCGCGTAGTAGATGGCACCGGCCGCCTGCTGCGAGGGTGCCACCCGGGCGACGGGCCTGGCGAAGCTCTTCGCGAGCGTACGGATCTCCTTCACATAGCCCTGCGTCTCGTTGTACGGCGGCACGCCGCGGTGCTGGATGACCGCGTACGCACCGGCGTTGTACGACGCCAGCATGTTGTCCGACAGGTCGCCCGGGACACTCTGGACGTCCTTGGAGAGCTCGCAGTCGTAGACGGCCGCCGACGGGATGGCGTCCTGCGGGTCCCAGATGTCCCGCTTGCCGTCCTTGTTGGCGTCGATGGCGTGACTCGCCCACGTCTCGGGGAGGAACTGCGCTATCCCCTGGGCGTTCACGGGGCTCACGGCCTTGGGGTCCCAGCCGCTCTCCGAGTAGATCTGCGCGGCGAGGATGGCCGGCGACAGGGCGGGGCAGATGTTCCCCCAGTCCTGCACCAGCTTCTGATACTCCGCCGGAACCGCGCCGCCCGCCAGCTCACCCGACCCGCCCCCGCCGCCGACCAGGTTCGCCGCGGCCGTGTACACGCCGACGACGAGCAGCCCGATGAAACACAGGCCCATCCCGATCCCGACACCCACGCCCACCCAGACCTTCCGCACCCCGCAATCCTCCCCCACGAGCCCGCCGTGTATCCGTCAAATTCCATTGACATGAGGAGCGTCGGGGAAGCGCGCGGGGTGACCGGCTCCACTGAGCTTCGCGCAGACCATGTCGCACCCGGGCGGGGATCCGGTACCGTAAAGCGCGAAGGGCCCCCGCCCAGGAACCGGAATCCGTAGGCGGGAGCCCACGCCGAAAGCCAGGGGCTATCGGCCTGAGCCTCGTGCTTCGGGGCTCAGGTCAGCCCTTGAGCCACCTCCCCAGCATTCGCACGACACGGACCAGAAGGTCCTCGACGCGCTGCCGTACCGATGGCTTCGGCTTCCCGCGACGCCCCATGGGCGCCTCCCCTCAGACCGGCTGCCGAAATCCCGGTCGGCAACCATCTTCAGGTTCGGGCCGGGCCCCGAGGGCCGGGGTCCGGAGACGATCCATGAGGGGAGGCGCACCGCAGTGCGCGAGGCCACTCTACCGCCCAACTCGCGGCGCACGTCTGCGTTCTGGCAACTTCCGCACCGCATCGCGGGTGAGCCTCAAGCGCTAAGCCGGAGCCATCACGACCTCCACCCCACGTAGCGCCGCTCTCGCAACGGCCGCGCCGCGGAGTGCGGCCGCCACGGCGCCCGACGTGTCGTCAGCGGGTGGGGCGGGGGCGGTTGGCCGTACGGGCGGTGGTGGTGGCGTGAAGCGCTGTTCGGCAGCGCGTTGCTCCGCGAAGGTGGGGGCGTCCGGCATCTTGCGGAGTAAGCGATTCCGGATGATCCCGGCGGCGAAGTGGACGTGATCGGGCAGACCACCGGTGAGCGCCTCCCGGATCTCGGCCAGAGACGCGCCCCGCTGGAACCACTCCCCGGCGAGCGGAGCGAGGCTGGCGATGTCCATGACGGTCAGACGCAGCCGCCGTTCGGTCCGGGAGACGGAGGTCAGGGCGTGGGCGCCTTGGGCGACGAAAGGCGCGGGCACGAACGCGGAGCGGTCGGGAGGCGGGGCGGCTTGGGGTTTTGGCGGGGATGCGGGCGCGGGTGCTGGCGCGGGTGCTGGCTCCGGCGTCGGCTGTGGCGTCGGCTGTGGCTCCGGTTCGGGCTCTGGCTCCGGTTCGGGCTCCGGTGTTGGCTCCGGCCCCGGCCCCGGTTCTGGCCCCGGCCCCGGCCCCGGTTCTGGCCCCGGTTCTGGCCCCGGCCCCGGCTCCGGTGTTGGCTCCGGTTCGGGCTCTGGCCAAAGGTCCGGCTCAGGCCGGACGGGTTGGGGAGGTTGGGGAGTGTTCTTCCCTGAGTCTTTATCTTGGTAACGGCCGACGGACCGACTCTGCGGCTGACCGACGGCTGGAATCTGCGCACCCGGCTGCCCGGCCCGCACGGCGGCGGCTTCCTCGGCGGTGAGCGGCACGCCGGAGACGAGCTGCTCGGTGGCCCACCGCCCGCCCCGCCCCTGCTCGCGCCACTCGTGGTAATAACCGGCAGCGGCCAGCTCGCGCTTCGCACGGATGAACCCGGTGGTCTTGATCCCGGCGCGCTGCGCGACTTGCCACAACGGCAGGTCGACGCCGGGCGGCAGGGAGAGCTGCCAGATGAGCAGCCGTACGGCGTCCGAAGAGAGCTTCGGATTACGAATGATCTCGTTGGAAACCTGCGTGAAGGAACGCGCAGGCGCGGTAGCATGCCGGAACACTTGGTGGGATCCATTCTCCCGACCGGGTACAGGCCCCTGGACTGGTGTTCGTAGCACCGCCAGGGGCCGCCCCACATCGGCGTGAGGGCAACCCGTCTGCGGCCACCGTAAAGCACAACTTCGGCCTGGAACCGGCCACTTGACCCGCATCACCCGAATGGGTATCGAGAGCGGGGTTTACCCACGTACGGGCGGTACCGCCGCATGTCAAGGCGACCGCTATTTGTTCTACCCTTCGTGTGTTCCATCCTCGCGGGGCGGGCAACTCCGGTGTAGGGCAACGAGAGTTACCGTACACACGTGTCCGCACCAGGAAGGGCCCACGCTCATGACCGCTGAGGCCGACCGGCCGGACCCGACCGAGAGCATGCTGGCATTCTTCGGGTCCGAGGCGCTGCGACTGCGCACGAAGGCTGGGTGGTCACAGGAGAAGACGGCCAAGGAAGCGTTCTCGACGCAAGCGATGATCAGCTACGTGGAGCATGCGAAACGAGTGCCGTCGAAGGAACTGGCGGCGAGCCTCGACGCGGCGTTCGATACGGATGGGCACTTCGGGCGACTGCATCCGCTCGTCATGCGATACGCGTACCCGAAGTGGTTCGTTCGCTACGTCGAGTTGGAGCAGGAAGCGGCGACCGTTCACGAGTTCCAGTCCCAGATCATCCCGGGCTTGTTGCAGACCGAAAACTACGCGCGCGCCATGCTCGAAGCTGTACGCCCCGAAAACCTGGACGACCTCGTGGCGGCGCGAATGACACGACAGAGCCTGCTCAAAAGTGGCACCCGGTGCTGGTTCGTGGTGGACGAGCCCGCGCTGCTCCGCGCCATCGGCGGGAGGAAGGTCATGCGAGAGCAGCTCGCACACTTGCTGACGGCAGGACAGGAGCCCCGTACGGTGGTTCAGGTAATTCCCCGCACCGTACCCGCTCATGCCGGCTTGGCCGGCCCGTTCACGATTCTGGGCTTCGACGAAGGCGCGGACGTGCTCTTCGTGGACGGCTTCTCACAAGGCCGGACCACGGCGGACGCGAACGAGGTGAACGCAGCAACCCACGCCTACGGCCTTCTCCGGGCGGTGGCCCTGTCCCCCAAAGAGTCCGCAGACCTGATCAGTTCGCACTTGAAGGAGCTAGGCCCGTGATCCGAGCAAGTGACCTCGCGACGAGGTGGCAGAAGAGCAGCTACAGCACCAACGGTGGCAACTGTGTGGAGGTCGCGGTCGACTGGCGGAAGAGCACCTACAACAGCCCCAACGGCGGCGAATGCGTAGAGATCGCCGACAACATACCGACCGCCATACCCATACGCGACAGCAAGGACCCAGCCGGCCCCGCGCTCCTCGTCACGCCAGAGGCATGGACGTCATTCCTCGCCGACGTCAAGAACACGAGGATCGGGGCCAGCCGGTGAGCATAATCCCTGAGCCACCGAACACACCAGGATCTCCCGTGAAGTCGTGACGACAGTGTTGTACCGGAACTTATCCCCCTTCGCTCGTCAGCTCCCATTCGACGACCCAGCGCGCTTCCGCGAAGAACTGCTGCAAGGAAGCTTCATCCTCCACCCAGAAGTCCCCTCCCGCGGTGAGGAATTCGCGGTCGGCTGCGGTGAGGATCAGATAACTTGGCGGGACATCCGCAAGCTCCTTGATCATCACATACCTCCCTTGTTCGTCCCCGGAAGCGATGCGTCCTACGATTCCGATCTTAATCATGACCACAGCCCTCTTCTAGATTAATCAGCCAACGGGACATGATTGTTCACCATGGACTTCTTGTCGCCAGGATTCTCGAATATCTCCATGTGTACGTGGGGTACATGTGGCCAGTGGCCCCCTGCCAGAGAGTCCTGGTCCATTCGGAACTGGCGCAACCCGTCAGCGCTTCTGAAGACACCGCGATTCATTCCCAGCTCTTTGTAACCATCGCCAAGGAAGTCGATTCCTGCTTTAAGGGCCTCATCAGCGCTCATCGGGTGAGCACTGATGATACTTCCCTTACTGCCCCGGGTTTCAGAGATTGCTGCTGGTTCGCAGCTCATAAGCCCCAGCGGGTCCACCCACATGTGTGGGTTCGTGACGTAAGTCGCCGGATTCGGCGCCGGCGCCAGCCCCAACGGATCCGGAGACGTATACCGCCCCGTCTCCGGGTCGTAGTAACGGTGGAAGTTGTAGTGGAGACCCGATTCCGGGTCGAAGTATTGGCCTGGGAAGCGGAGAGGGGTGTACGTCGTGCTGTCCGTGGGCCAGGACGTCGTGCCCCAGAGTGCGGAGCGCGCGTGCCACGCTACGTCGCCCGATTCCGAGATCAGTTCGGTCGGGGTGCCCACCAGGTCGGTGACTATCGCGAAGGAGCGCTGGCCCATGGAGCGTTGCGGCGCGTCCGCCGCCGATATTCGTTCCGTTTGGGAGACCGGGCGCAGACCCTCGTGGTCCCACGTCAGCGTGATCGGGTTCGGCAGGTCGACAGAAGTTGTCGTCTGTTCCGCCAGCGTCGCGCCGTCCCAGGTGAAGTCCACCCGTTCCGTCACCTCGCCCGACGCCGACAGGCGTTGCTTCGCCACGCGGCGGCCCAGCGGGTCGTACAGATAGCGCCACCGCGTCCCGTCCGGGGTGACCACGGACGTGAGGCGGTCCTCCGCGTCCCACTCGTACCGCCACACGTCCGGCTTCCGCGACAAGCGCGTCCGGCGGCGGAGGGTGACGCGGCCCAGCGCGTCGTGTTCGTAGTGGACGCCGCCCGCGCGAGTGAGGCGGGTGCCCGTGTACTCGCGTGGGCCCACCGCCTCCTGCCCGGGGCCGGGCCAGGAGGCGGACGTCTGGTTGCCCGCCTCGTCGTACGCGTAGCGTTCGGTCCAGCCCGGCGCGTCGACCGCCGTCACCCGGCCCGCCGCGTCCAGTGAGAAGTCGCGGTCGTCGATTGAGGTGAGATTGCCGTCGCGGCGGTAGGCGTACGTGTGGGAGCGCACCACTCCCGCCGCGCCGGTCAGGGTCTGATCGGTCAGTCGACCCGAGGGGTCCCAAGCCTGGGTCAGGGTCATCCCGGAGCCGAAGTGGCGCGCGATCTCCCGGCCCGCCGCGTCGTGTTCCATCGTGAACGCGTGGCCGGACGCGCTCATGGACGTGCGCCGCCCCGCCGCGTCGTACTCCCAGGTGCTGACCGCGCCCATCGGGGTGACCCGGCGCCTGCGGCGGCCGAGTTCGTCGTAGGCGAAGGTCAGCGTCCGGCCGTCGCAGGTCTCCGACTTGATGCGCCCGAGCCGGTCTCTGCCGTACACCAGGGTCGTGTCCGGACCTGCCGCCTCCAGGAGCCGACCGGCCGCGTCGTGGACGTACGTCGTGACCGATCCGGCCGCGTCCTTGCGGACGGTCCGGCCCAGGGCGTCGCGTTCGTAGGCGATCCTCTGGCCCAGCGCGTCCGTCCGGGAGACGAGCTGCCCGGCGTCGTCGTACGCGTAGGACAGCGTCCTGCCGTCGAAGTCCGTCTCGGTGGCCAGGCGACCCGCCGCGTCGTACTCATAACTCCAGGTCAGGCCCTGAGGGTTGAGTACTTCGGTGAGGCGCAGAGCCGTATCGTGCGTGAATTCGTGACGTACGCCGTCCGGGCCGGTCCGGGCCGTGAGCAGGTCGAAATGCGTGTACTCGGAGCGGGTGACTCCGCCAAGCGCATCCGTGTGCGTGACGCAGTTGCCCTCGCCGTCGTACGTCCACCGCTCCTCCGCGCCGTCGGGCGCGACGCGGCGGGCGAGCTTGCCCTCGACCGTCCACGTCAGACGCGTCGTCGCGCCGAGCGGATCGATGACGGTCGTCACGCGGCCGAAGGCGTCCCGGCGGTAGGTGGTCACCCCGCCGAGCGGGTCCGTCACGTCGGCCGGGAGCCCGGCGACATCGCAGCGCACCCGCGTCGTGCTGCCGAGGGCGTCGGTGACCGAGGCGGGATGGCCGTACGCGTCGTACGTGAAGCGCGTGGTCGTGCCCGCCGGGTCCGTGACCGACGAGCGGTTGCCGGAGTCGTCGTACGTGTGCCGCCAGACCGAACCGTCTGCGTGCGTGATGGTGTCGGGGAAGCCCAGCAAGGTGTACGAGGTGGTGGCCACGCGGCCGTCCGGCCTGGTCACCGAGGTGAGACGGCCGTCCTCGTCGTAGCCGTACTCCGTGGTGCGGCCGAGCGGGTCGGTGTGGGACAGCAGGCGGTCGTAGCGGTCCCACCGCATGACGGTCGCGGCGCCGTCCGGTCCGACACGGGCGACGTTCTGGAGCGCGTCGTTGAAGACGTGGCGGGTGATGTGGCCGAGGGAGTCGGTCACCGTGGTGACGCGGAGACCGGTCGCCGGATCCGGATCGCCGTACTCCAGGGTGCACCGCATATGGCCTTCGGTGCCGGACTCGAAGACGCAGCGGCCGCGTTCGTCGTAGGTGTAGCTGTAGTGACGGTCGTTGCGGTCGGTCCAGGACGTCACCCGGCCGTGCGCGTCGTAGCCGAACCGCAGCGGCAGACCGGAGGAGTTGACGACCTCCGTGAGGTCACCGTCGGTGTAGCCGTAACGGACGATCTCCGTCTCGGCGCCGTCCTCGGTCACCAGGTGGAGGGCGGTGATGCGGCCCGCCTCGGTGGTGAAGCGGATGCTGCGGCCCGCGTCGTCGGTGATCGCGGTGGGCGTGCCGTCGGGCGCGTACGCGAAGGTGAGCGCGCGGCCACGGCGGTCGGTGACGCGGGCCAGTGGGGCGAACGTCTCGTCGTACGGCGTGAAATGCCAGGCCCGGCCGGTCAGCGGGTCGGTGACGACGTAGTCGCCGTCCGGCGTGCGCGACAGCGGGTGGCGCGGACCCTCGGCCGGGAGCGTCGGCACGCCGGGGGCCGGATGGGGGTAGGACAGCAGCGTGCCGTCCTCGCCGACGAGGACGACGCCCTCGGCGTCGATCTCCAGGCGCTGGTCCGCGGTGCTCGACCAGGACGGACCCAGCCAGCGGCCCGCGCGGTAGCCGGACTGCACCTTGCGGAAGAACACCAGCGGCAGCGCACCCGGAAGCACCACGTCCGTCTGCGGGAGGAACATCTTCCCGGTGGCCAGGTCCACCGGGTCCGTGCCGTCGGTGCACTTGACCTTGTCCTGGACGGCCGGTTCGCGCGCGTCCTCGGTCACGGCCTTGCGGGCCGCGCCGTTGGCCGCGCCCTCCTCGCCCGCCTGCCGCGCGATCCCGCGCTCCGCTCCGATCGCCATCCGCTCGCCCGCGTTGGCGGCCGTGCTGCCGCCGCCCGTCGCCACCGCCATCGTGATGTTGCCCGCGAGGCGGCCCAAGGCCTCGGAGGGGTCCGAACCCCAGCCGTCGCCGAGGAGCGTGCCGGGGATGCGGCCGGGGTGGGCGGCGAGCGAGAGGAGGCCGGCGTCGGTCTGGACGACACCGTCGAGGTACGCGGCGGGGTGGGTGATGTTGTACGGGTCGAGCGGGTTGAGGGTACGGGCGAACCGCGTCATGTCCGCCACCGAGCGGACGGCGCCGCCCAGGAGGTGCATCGCCTCGACCTGACCGCCGTCGAAGAGGTCCTTCGCGTCACCGGCGAACCGGTCGGAGAACTTCGGCAGCTTCGGGGCCAGTTCGACCGCTTTGCTGATCTTCCCCTGCGCTTCCGCGGCCGCGGTGTTGCGCTGCTTCCGCGCCTCGGTGAGGATCCGCTGCGCCTCCTTGCGGTCGGCGATGCCGGGGTCGGTGCACGGGGGCGGGGTCGGCCCAGGGTCCTGGCCGGCCTTCACCTTCGCGTTGTACGCGTCGGCCGCCTTGTTGTAGTCGTCAACGGCCTTCTTGGCGGCGTCCTTGCCCTGCTTGTAGAGGCGCACCGCTTCCCTGGCCTGCGCCTGCGCCCAGGTGACGGTGTGCGCGTACGCGGACAGGGCGGTCGCCGCGTCCTGACAGGAATCGGCCGCGTGCGCCCACTTCGGGGCGTGCTCGGCGAATTTCTGCGCGAAGTTGTCCGATCCCTCGCCCTTCCATCGCGCGGGATCGACTTTCTGTATGCCGGCGTGAGCGGTGTTGAAGGCGGTACGGAAGCTCCGCAAGTGGCCCGCGGTCGCCTCGATGCGCTTCGCGTCGCCGTGCACCAGCTCCTTGGGGTCGTCGGTCGCGTCGAGCTGCTTCTCGCCGACCTCGGCGCCCAGCTCGGCCGCGCGCTTGTCGGACCAGTCGTCGACGGCGTGGGCCGCGCGGTGCAGACCGACACCGTCGAGACCGTCGCCGATCTTGTGCCCGCCCCATTCGACGGCCTCACCGAGACCCCTCTTGCCCGCGTCGACGGCGTGCTCGATCTTGTCGCCGATGCCGTCCCAGATGGCCATCAGTGACGCTCTCCAGTCCGTGGTGACTCGCCCTTGATGTCCGCGATGGTCCGCGCGAGCGTCTCGTCGGTGTGATGGGCGGCCTGCTTGAAGGAGCCGGCGCTGTAGTCGGGGTGGGCGATGTCGTTGACCGGGTTGTCCGAGAGCGTCTGCTTCCAGGACTGCTGCTCCGCCTGCTCCTCGGTCATGTGGGGGTTGCCCATAAGGGCGTTGGTGGTCACCTTGAAGGTGTTCGAGATATACGCGTCGCCCTCGTGGTAGTAGCCGGCGGCCAGCCCCACGCGCTGCGCGAACTGGCTGCCGTCGTGCACCAGCGCCCGGACACCCCACTCCCACCGGTGACAGAACGACTTGAAGGCGTCCGTCAAGCCCTGGTGCCCTGTCTCCATTCCCGAGAGGGTGAGTTCGGAGAAGCCACGGCCGGTGGCCGCCTCACCGGGCGATCCGCCGGACTTCTTCAGCTCGTCGATGGCGCCGTTGATCCCCTTGGCGATGTTGTCGAGGGCGTCCTTGGGCGCGTCCATACCGTCCCCGTCGCTCATCGGGCGACTCCGTCGACGGCCGCGTGCTCAGGCACGACGCCCACCACGGGCGGGAACATCATGGGCCACTCGCCGCCCACGTCCAGCGCCACACCCGTCGGTTCACCGACGGCCGGGACGACCACGTCCAGCAGCCGGGCGCCGAGCACGGAGCGGTACGCCCAGTCGCGCTCCGCCTCACCACGGGCCGCGGCGAACCGGGCCAGCGCGGTCTCGTCCGTGAAGGCGTGGACCCACTGGACCCCGCCGAACTCCGCGGTCCACAGCCCGCCCTGGTCGTCCAACGGCACGAGCACCGCGGTCCGCCGGAACTCGCCGATCAGCGCGGCCGGCCGCCCTCGCAGCGCATGAATCGCGCCAATCTCATCCGTCAACGCCACCGTGGCCCGCTCCTCCCCTTTCAGGGAAGCGTATACAGCGGGCGACAGAAATCGAACGGAGGGTCAGGAGAGCACGGGCGGGGCCACCGGTGTTCCTCTATCGTGAGCAACGGCATTCAGCCGTACATCCCTTGAGGGGGGACCGTGGCAGAACTCAACTGGATTCCGGCGACCGAGGGTGACGAAACGGAATATCTGGAGGTCGCTTTCGGTGACGACGGCAATGTCTACATCCGCGAGAACCACCGGCCGGACGAGGTCGTGGTGACCACCGACGCGAAGTGGGACGCGTTCGTCCTGGGCGTGAAGGCGGGCGAGTTCGACCATTTCGTGGAGGGCGTGGAGTAAGGGCGTGGCGTGGGGGAGCGGACGGCGCCGCACTGTCGCGGGACGGGCTGCGTCGCGAACGCCCTCGCCGGCCGGGCCGGTTTATGGGCCGCGGTGCGCGATCCAGCCGGTCCGACGCTTGAGGACAACGCGCGAGGCATGACGCGGGGCCTGGGGCGCAGCCCCGACTCGGCGAAGCCCCCATGGCAGAGCCGCACATCAGATGCTGCCGGGATAGGGGCGGGGCCCGGGAAATCAGCCCGTCCGGCCCTGAGGACGCTCCCCCGGCAAGGCACCCCGCCAACGGCGGTGAACCGGCCCGCGGCCGGGGTCCCGGGGCGCGCAGCCCCGGTTGTGGGAAGGGGCGGGTAGGGGAAAGAGACGCACCGCGACCGATCAGTCGTCGGACTCCCGGCCCACTTCGCCCCGCTTCCCATGCCCCTTCTTCCGCACCTCGCCCGAAGGCGGAGCAGTCGCCTCCGCCGGAACGACCCGCTGAACGCCCGGCCCCGGCTGCCGCGCTCCCCCGCCCCCACCGGACCCGAACGCCCAGGCACCGAACACCGCGGCCAGCACGAACGCCACGGCTCCGGCAACGGCGATGCCCAACGTCTTCGACTTCCGCGCCTCCTTGCGCCCACGCCGCGCGGACGCGGAAACCGGCGCGGCCATCGGCGCGGAAGCCCGGGCGGACACCGGCGCCGGGACAGGTGCGGAGACCGGTGCGGAAATCGGCATCGACACAGGAGCGGGCATACGCGCGGACGCAGGCGCGGGCACCGGCTGCCCCACCGGCGGCGCGGCAGCCCGCATCGGCGCGGGAGCCGTGCCCCCGACAGGCCCCGGCGCGGCCAGGGGCGCGGCCGGAGGGGCACCCTGCCACGACGGCCCCGCGAACCACTCCGCCACCTCTTCCGCCGACGGCCGCTCCTCCGGCTGCTTGGCCAGCATGCGCAGCAGGCAGGACTCGAAGGCGGGCGGCAGGTCGGCCCGGTGCCGGCCCGGCGGCTCGGGCGCCGCGTCGACGTGGAGATAGAGCAGCGCCGTCGGGCTGTCCGCCCAGAACGGCGGCCGGCCCACGAGGAGCTGGTAGAGCACGCAGCCCAGTGCGTACACGTCGGAGGCGGGCCCGGCCATCCGGCCGAGCGCGCGCTCGGGGGCGAGGTAGGTGCTCGTGCCGACGATCTGGCCGACCCTGGTCAGCGCCGTGGACGTCTCGTCCACGAAGCGGGCGATGCCGAAGTCGCCGATCTTCAGGGTGTCGTCGGCGTCGAGCATCAGATTGCCGGGCTTGACGTCCCGGTGGACGACTCCCTGCCGGTGCGCGGCCGCCAGCCCGGAGGCCGCCTGGGCGGCGATGCGGGCGACGCGGGCGGGATCCAGGGTGCCGCGCGCGGCGAGCTCCTGGGCCAGGCTCGGGCCCCGGACCAGCTCCATGACCAGATAGAAACGCCCGTCCCAGGCCCCGAAGTCGTAGACACCGACCACTTGGGGGTGATTCAGGCGGGCGGCCGTCTGCGCCTCCAGCCGGAACCGCGACGCCGCCGACTCGTCGGCCCCGTCGCCCAGCAGCAGCTTCACCGCGACCTGACGGCCGAGCACCTCGTCCCGGGCTTCCCAGACTTCGCCCATGCCGCCGCGGCCGAGGAGCTCTCCCAGCCGGTACCGATCGGCTACCAGCACCCGTACCACCCTTGTTCTCGACGCCCCCGGAGCGCCGGACACAGGCGGCGAGGGCGACGCACACGGCGATCAGGCCCCACAGCCACGAGGCCCGGTGGTCAACCGGGCGGCGCGGGCTCCAGCGTACCGACCGAACACACCGCCACCCGAACATCCGCATGGGCCCCCACCTACCCGATCATTGCTCGCCGTCCATACGCGTGATACACAGAGTCACCATAGAACTCCCCACTGACAGCGCCTCGCGCCGCAGGTCGCACCGGCATCGTGAAACGCGTACGGGTTCCGGCAAAAAATGGCGCCAAGTCGACATGCCGGAGCGGCATCGTCGGCGAAGATAGGTCCTGACCTTTGCCAGGCGGTGGAGGGGTTGACAACTACCCATAAGGGGCGGTGAGTTACAAATGTTTTTGGCGGCCGGCGACAAGGGTGACATCAACACCATCATTGGCGGAATTGCCCCGAAATGGGGGCCGTTCGGCAGCCTGGGCAACGAGGCGCGCGTTCTGGTCGAGGTCGTGATGGCGGCGGCCATCCTGCTCTGCCTCGCCATCGCGATCTGGGGCGCGGCGAAACAGCGCATCGGGGCGACGGCCTTGCGGGACACTTTCAGCGCCGAACAGGGCAAGGGACTGATCGTGGCCGGACTCACCGGCGTATTCATCATCGGCTCGCTCGGCACTCTCTTCACCATTGTCTACGGCATGGCCATCTGACCCACGCGATCCGGCCTTACCGCGCGGCCCTCTTGACGAACCGGCCCCACCGTCCGGCCATCTCTTTATCGTCGGCCCCAACCGCCCCACCGATCCCATGAGTCCCGCCGCGCATCACCCCCGCGCAGACCCTCTCGTCCCCGAGTCCCCCCGCACCGAGGCTGCCACCTGATGCCCCCTCACACCCCCTCGTACTCCTCCCCCCAGAACCGCTCCGCGCCGCTACCGTCATATGCGGGTGCCACAGCGGCGAAGACGTATGAGGGGACGTGCGCGCGATGAGTCTCGGTGACGACGGCTACGGCCAGGAACCCGGCCGTCCGGGCGGCGACTACGACGAGCCCGCCGGCTTCGACCGCCACCTGACGCGCACCCGCCTGCCGGAGGGCGAGGCCGACCCGTACGGCCCGAACCGGCGCCCACGCGGCGGCGGTCGGGGCGGCGGCCTCTCCAGTCGGCACCTGATCACCGTCGTCGGCGTCGTCGTCCTCCTCATCGCGGCGATCGCCTTCGCCAACAGAGGCGGCGGCTCCTCCTCCGACTCGGATACGAGCGGCGGCAAAGCGAGCGCGCAGCCGACCGCTCCCACGGGAGTGAAACCCGTGACGGGCAAGGACGGGGCGACGGGGATCGCGTCGGGGTTCGCGCATACGGAGCAGGGGGCGCAGTCGGCGGCTTCGAATTACGCGGTTGCGCTCGGCGGGGACGGAATGTTCAAGACGGACACCCGCCACGCGATCGTGGACAGCGTCCACACCCCCGACGCGGCACCCGCTCTCCAGACCGCCCTGGACAAGGCGTACAGCGCCGACTTCTTCAAGAACGTCGGCCTGAACACCGATGGTTCGGCGCCGAAGGGACTGACCTTCGTGTCCCGCACGGTGCCCGTCGGCACGAAGGCCACCGCGTACAGCGACGACGAGGCGACGGTCGCGGTCTGGTGCACGGGCCTGGTGGGCCTCGCGGGACAGGGATCGACCAAGCCGGTCACCCAGACGTGGTTCACCATGACCCAGAAGCTCCGCTGGGTGGGCAACGACTGGAAGATCGCGTCATCCGATCAGAAGCAGGGCCCGGCCCCCGTCAGCGGTGACGTACCCGCCGCGGGAGCCGAGGAGATCACGAACGCGGTCAACGGGTACGGAGGGTTCACTTATGCCAGGTAGCCGTCGTCTTCGCGGCCTCTCCGTCACAGCGGTGGTGGTCTCCGCCCAGGTGGCCCTGTTCACGCTCGCCTCAAGGGCGACGGCGGCTCCCCCTTCGCCCTCGGCCCCGAACCCGTCCGCACCACCGTCCACGCCGCCGTCGACCGCCCCTTCGACGTTGCCCTCCCCCGGCGCCAGCCACAGCAAGAGCCCGTGCGACCTGATCTCGGGCATGGCGAAGCAATACTGCGAGGGCGGCAAGCAGGACGGCGGCTCCACCACCCCCGACCCCCAATCCTCCACAGACCCCCTCAACTCCCTCGCCAAAGGCTGCGCCGACGCCGCCTCCTGGATCATCAAGAAGCTCTCCGAAGCCGTGCACGCCACCGGCAACGTCGACTTCACCAACGCCACCTTCCTCCAGCAGTACGCCGTCGTCTTCGCCGCGTCCAGCATCCTCACGCTCGTCCTCTGGCTGCTGGCCGTCGCCAAGCGGGCCGTGCGCGGCGTGCCGTTCACGGAGGCGTTCACGGAGGCCGTGGGGTTCCTGTGGCTGACGGTGCTCGCTTCCGCGTTCACCCCGTTGATCCTCTACACCCTCGTCTCCGCCACCGACGCCGTCACGGCTGTCATCGCCACCGGCAGTGGTTCGAACAACGACACCTTCTTCGGCGCCTTCGCCGACGCCCTCCAGAAGGGCGACCACATCGGCGGCGGGCCGATCATGCTGATCGTGGTGTCGCTCGTCTCCGTGCTCGCCGCCGGCGTGCTGTGGCTGGAGCTGGTCATCCGGGCCGCCCTGCTCTACGTCGGCGCCCTGCTCGGCACCGCCGTCTACGCGGGTCTGGTCGACAAGAACATGTGGGGCCACGTGCGCCGCTGGGCGGGCGTCATGATCGCGGTGATCCTGGTGAAACCGATCATCGTCGTGGTGCTGGGACTGGCCGGAGCCCTGTCCTCCGGAAAGGGCCCGAACTCCTTCTCGGCGGTCGTCTCCGGGCTCGCCATCATCATCCTCGCCATCTTCGCCAGCGCGATGATCTACCGCTTCGTCCCCGGCTTCGGCGACGAGATCGTCCACACGCGCAACGCCAGCAAGGACGCGGCCTCCCGGCAGGCGGCCGCCGTGATCTCCTCACCCGCCGCCCTCGTCAAGCAGGGCATCACCACCCACAGCACCCGCGGCAACGGCGGGGGCGGCGGGAACGGCGGCGCCCAGGCCCGTCCCGGCAACTCCGTCTCCGGCGGTGTCGCCGCCCACAGCACCCGCGCGCCCGCGCGCCCGGAAGGCGGGAAGGCCGGCAACGGAAGCGCCCCCTCCGCCGTACCGGCGCCTCGCGCGCAGAACCGCAGCAATACGCCAGGAGGTGAGCGGAGTTGACGATCCAGGCCCAGTCCCAGCCGATCGCGGCCCGCCGTACGTATCTGATCGGCCGCGCCCGTCCCAACGCGGTCGTCGGCAAGAACCGGGAGACCGGCGAGATCGCCCTGATCATCGCCGGCGCGTTCCTCGGCATGATGTGCGGCCTCCTGGTGCCGATCCTCCCGCTGCGGATCCTGACGCTCAGCGGCTTCCCGGCGCTGGCGCTGGCAGCCGTGTACGTCCCGTACAAACAGCGCACGTTCTACAAGTGGTTCGAGATCAACCGCACGTACAAGCGCACCCTGCGCCGCGGCACCACGTACCGCTCGTCCGCGGCCGAGGCCGGTACGCGCCTGGACGGGCGCGAGATCGAGGTCGGGCCGCCGCCGGGGATCGGGCGGATCAGCTGGCTCGCGGCGCCGTTCGGCCCGGACGAGATCGCCGTCCTGCTGCACGCCGACCGCCGTACGGTCACCGCGGCGATCGAGATCGAGGGGCCGGGCGTCGGTCTGCGCGACTCGGAGGACCAGGAGGCGCTCGTCGACCGGTTCGGCACGCTGCTCAAGCACGTCGCCAACGGGGACGGCTATGTGACGCGCATCCAGATGCTGGCCCGTACGCTGCCCGCCGACCCCGACGCGCACGCCAAGGACGTCGAGCGCCGGGGCGACGAGAAGTCTCCCAAGTGGCTCAAGGACTCCTACGACCAACTGCAGTCCATGGTCTCGACCTCCTCCGAGCAGCACCGCGCCTACCTCGTCGCCTGCATGCACTACACCCGCGACCTGGCCGCCGAGGCGCAGACCATCGCGCGCGCCTCCCGGCACGAGGGCGGCGCACGGCGGCTCGACCGGGACGGCGGGCTCGCCGTCGTCATGGCGCGCGAACTCACCGACATCTGCGCCCGGCTCGCCGAGGCGGACATCCGGGTGCGCCAGCCGCTCGGGCAGGGGCGGCTGGCGTCGCTGGTGCACTCGATGTACGACCCGGACCACCCCATCGACCACATCCAGGCGATGACGCAGCGCAACGCGTGGCCCGCCGAACTGGACGCCATGGAGCCGACGTACCTCCAGGCGAAGACACGCGAGTCGTCAACACGCGCACCCTGGTGTCACTCCACCGCCTGGGTGAAGGAATGGCCGATGACGCCGGTGGGCGTCAACTTCCTCGCGCCGCTGCTCGTGCACACCCCGGACGTCATCCGGACGGTCGCCGTCTGCATGGATCTGGAGCCGACGGACGTCGCCATCGAGCGGATGCTGACGGAGAAGACCAACGACGACGCGGACGCCTCGCGCGCCGCCAAGATGAACCGGGTCGTCGACCCGCGCGACGTCGCCCACCACTCCCGCGTCGACCAGCGCGGCGAGGACCTCGCGAGCGGCGCGGCCGGCGTCAACCTCGTCGGATACATCACCGTGTCATCGCGCTCACCGGAGGCACTGGCGCGCGACAAGCGCACGATAAGAGCGTCGGCGGGCAAGAGCTACCTCAAGCTGGAGTGGTGCGACCGCGAGCACCACCGGGCCTTCGTCAACACGCTGCCGTTCGCGACCGGCATCCGACGATAGGGGCAACCGCCGTGCTCAAGCCACCGACCGTACCCACCGAGGCGTTTGCCGCCGGCGCACAGCCGACGAGAGACAGCAGCGCTGTGCAGGCCCGCCCTCGCGCTCCGCGCCACTCGTGCGACCGCGAGCACCACCGGGCCTTCGTCAACACGCTGCCGTTCGCGACCGGCATCCGACGATAGGGGCAACCGCCGTGCTCGACCCACTGGCCGTACTCACCGAGGCGTTCACCAGCTTCCTGTTCGGGAAGGTGGAGACCACCCGGCTGCCCGTGCGGACCTCCACCGGGCAGGCCCAGGCCGTCTATCTGCCGACCGCGGCCCCGGGCCTCGGTGACTCCGGCGTCGTCATCGGGCGCGAGGTCTACTCCGGCAAGGGCTACATCTACGACCCCTTCCAGCTGTACGGGCAGCAGCTGCCGGCCCCGCACTGGCTGGTGCTCGGTGAGTCCGGCAACGGCAAGTCGGCGCTGGAGAAGACGTACGTCCTGCGCCAGCTGCGCTTCCGCGACCGGCAGGTCGTCGTCCTCGACGCACAGGGCGAGGACGGCGTCGGCGAGTGGAACCTCATCGCCCAGCAGCTGGGGATAACGCCCATCCGGCTCGACCCGACGGCCGCGCTCAACGGCGGCATCCGGCTCAACCCGCTGGACCCCTCGATCACCACGACCGGACAGCTCGCCCTGCTGCGCACGATCATCGAAGTGGCCCTGGGCCGCGGCCTGGACGAGCGGTCCGGTTTCGCGCTCAAGGTGGCGCACGCGTACGTCAACGAGACGATCCTCGACCGTCAACCCGTGCTGACCGACATCGTCGAGCAACTCCGCCATCCGGAAGCCGAGTCCGCGGAGTCGATGAATGTCGACATAGACGATGTACGCGCGTGGGGACTGGACGTCGCCCTCGTGCTGGACCGGCTGGTCGACGGTGACCTGCGGGGCATGTTCGACGGGCCGACGACAGCCGGCATCGACCTCGACGCGCCGCTGATCGTCTTCGACCTCTCCCACATCGACCGCAACTCCATCGCCATGCCCATCCTGATGGCCATCGTGGGCGTGTGGCTGGAGCACACCTGGATCCGCCCGGACCGCAAGAAGCGAATCTTCCTGGTGGAAGAGGCCTGGCACATCATCAACTCACCGTTCGTGGCCCAGCTCTTCCAGCGTCTGCTGAAGTTCGGCCGACGGCTCGGCCTGTCGTTCGTGGCGGTGGTGCACCACCTGTCGGACGTGGTCGACGGCGCGGCCGCGCGGGAGGCGGCCGCGATCCTGAAGATGGCCTCGACGCGCACGATCTACGCACAGAAAGCCGACGAGGCCCGCGCCACCGGAAGGGTCCTCGGCCTGCCGCGGTGGGCCGTCGAGATCATCCCCACGCTGACGCCCGGCATCGCCGTGTGGGACGTCAACGGCAACGTCCAAGTGGTCAAGCATCTGATCACCGACGCCGAGCGGCCCCTGGTCTTCACCGACCGCGCGATGACCGAGAACGGTGAGGACTATCTGGCCCGCGAACTCGCGGCGGAGGCGGCGGCCGCCGAACGCGCGGCCGCAGCCATGGAGGCACAGCTGACCGACGGGGCGTACGGCTCCGAGTCGACGGTGGCCTGACCCGTGAGCGGATCCCGCCCCACCGGAGAACGCAGACCCGAACGTGGCATTCCGGACGGTCTGTTGGTCGGCGTCATCGCCTTGTTGCTGGGTCTGACCCTGCTGGTGTGGGTGACGACCGGCCTCGCCGGCCTGGCCGTCCACGGCGACTGGCCGGACGGCGTCAGCCTGGACCGTACGCCCGTGGCCCTGCGCCACCTGGCCACCGAGCCGCACGACCTCGCGGCCGCCTGGCCGGACACCCCTCCGGCCGCCCTCTCGGGATACGGGCTCTTCTGGGGCCTCCTCATCGGCGAGTTGCTGGCGCTCGTCGTGCTGGGCGTCTTCGTGCTGGGCACGTGGACCCGCTGGCGGGCCGTACGGGCCCGGAGGCGGGCGGAGGCGACAGCGGGGACGCCGACGGCCGCACAGGCCCCGACAGAGGCTCCTGCGAGCTCTCAGACCACCTCCCCCGCGGAGACCGAGCCCCCACCGGCCGCGACCGCCGTACCGCCGCAGCCCACGGAACGGCAGCAGCCCGCCGCGGCACCTCCCGCTCCGCCCATGGACGCCCCGACGCCGCGCGTCGTCCACAGCACCGACCGGCGCGGTGCGGCGGCGCGCGCGATCCTCGAAGCGGCCGGGCCCGTGCTGGTGACCACCAGCGACCCGGGGCTGTGGGCCGACACCAAGGACTCCCGCGCCAAGCTCGGCCCGGTCCACGTCTTCGACCCGAGCCATCTCCTCGACACCCCCAGCCGCCTCCGCTGGTCCCCCACCACCGGCTGCGAGGTCCGCGACACGGCGGCCACGCGCGCGGCCGCGCTGCTCGCGCCCGTGCGCCCGCGGAGCGCCCTTGACTCGGCGACGGCCGACACCGCGGAGACCCTGCTGCGCTGCTGGCTGCACGCGGCGGCCGTGGACGGCCGCCCGTTCCGCCAAGTGCACCGCTGGGCCCAGGGAACGGGGGCTCACGAGCCCGTACGGATCCTCCGTACGCACCCCAAGGCGGCGGGTGGCGCGGCGGGCGAGCTGGAGTCGGCACTGACGGGCCATCCGGAACGTCGGGATATAGCACAGGAATTGACGAGTCGGGCCCTCAATTCCCTTTCGTCCATCCATATTCGGGACGCGTGCAATCCCAATCGAGCCGATGCGCTCGCGTGGGAATCATTCATCGCCGAAGGGGGAACCCTGTACGTGATGGGTGAGGCGATTGAGGATCCCCGCACCCGCCCGGGTGCGATGCCCCTGCTGACCGCACTCGTCGCAAGCGTGGTCGAGCTCGGCCGGGGCATGGCCGGAGGGTCATCTGCCGGTCGGCTCGACCCACCACTGACGTTTGTCCTGGACGACGTCGCGGCGGTGGCGCCGGCGCCCTCCCTGCCCGGTCTCCTGGCGGAGGGCGAGTCCTTGGGCCTGCCGGCGTTCGCCCTCCTGCGCTCGGAGGAACAGGCACGCGCCCGCTGGGGCCGCCCCTTGCAGGCGAGCCCATGACGCGGCCGCGCGCCCGTCTCCCCGTACGCGTCAGACAGCGGGCCGGGCGAGCGCCATCTCGTACTCCAGCGCGGACGGATCGCCCTGCATCGGCACGGTGACGCCGGTCCGCTCGAAACCCAGCTTCCGGTACAACCCCTCGGCACGAGTGTTCCGTTCGTGCACATAGAGCCGCGCACGAGCGACCTGGGGCTCCGAAAGCCCCCACGACCAGTCGAGCGCCGCCCGGAAGAGAGCCTCCGTCAGTCCCGTGCCGCGGTGCTCAGGGCGTACGAAGACTCCGACCAGATGCGTCTGCGGCACGACCGCCGGAGCACCGAAAACGCCCTCGGCACCGGGCAGTTCCACCAAGACGGTCGCATTCCCCGCCCATTCGCCGTCCGGCCCCTCGGCGACGAAGGACGTGGAGAGCGCCCTGCCCTGCCAGAACTCGTCCGGCTGGGCGACAGCTTCGTCATAGGTACTGAGAAAGGCGATCGGCGCGACCGGGTCGGAGAGCGCGATCAGGCGCAACTCCTTGACCTTCCGCCACTCGTCGGGCCGTACGGTTCTGATCAGATGCTCCATCTGCCGATGGTCAACCTGCGCCCATGGCCAGGGCAAATCAGTTTTCCCGCTTTGCCACGAGGGCATGGGAGAGCGCGTGAACGGTATACGGGGGATGGTCGTAGTCATAGCCATGGGGGCGGACGAAGCCGCGGCGGTCCTGCCCCCCGATCTACGGGCCAGGCTCGCGGAGCTCGCCGCTCCGGTGCTCGGCACACTCGTCGGACCACTCACTACTCCGGAGGCCCGCGCGGCCCTGGAAGGCGCCGACATCCTCATCACCGGCTGGGGATGCCCGGCCCTGACGGAGGACGTACTGGAATGCGCGCCCCGACTGCGGGCCGTCGTCCATGCGGCCGGGTCGATAAAGGAGTTGGTGACGGCGGGGGTATGGGAACGCGGCATAGCTGTCTCCTCCGCCGCCGGGGCCAATGCCGGCCCGGTCGTCGACTTCAGCCTCGCCGCCATCACCTTGGCTACAAAGAAGGCCCTCTCGACCGCGGCGGCCTATGAATCCGGCTGGCCCGCCTTCCGTGACCGCCAAGGCTCCGACGGCCGCGCCATCGGCATCATCGGCGCCTCCCGCATCGGCCGCCGCGTCATGGCCCGCCTGCGCGCCTCCTGCGTCGGATATCGGCTCCTCCTGCACGACCCGTACGTCTCCGAGGCCGAAGCGGCGAGCCTGGGAGCGGAATCCGTCGGCCTGGCGGACCTCTGCCGCGCGGCCGGCATCGTCAGCGTGCACGCCCCGCAATTGCCCGAGACACACCATCTGTTGGACGCGGAACACCTCGCGCTCATCCCCGACGGCGGCACGGTCGTCAATACGGCACGCGGCTTGCTGATCGACACGGAAGCCCTCACGCGCGAGTGCGCCTCGGGCCGCCTGGACGCCTTCCTCGACGTCACCGACCCCGAACCACTGCCTGCCGGGCACCAGTTGCTCCAGCTACGGAATGTGCTGGTCACCCCGCACATCGCCGGCGCGCAGGGCAGCGAGGCCCGTCGGCTCGGGGTCTACGCGGTGGACGAGGTGGCACGGCTGGTGCGCGGTGCGCCGCTGTTGGGACGGGTGACGCGCGACCAGTTGGAGCGGCTCGCGTGAAGTAAAAGTGTCCGGGAACGCAGAAATGCCCTGGCAGGAACCGGAGTTCCCACCAGGGCATTTCATCAAAATTTGTTCGGCGGCGTCCTACTCTCCCACACGGTCCCCCATGCAGTACCATCGGCGCTGAAAGGCTTAGCTTCCGGGTTCGGAATGTAACCG
>NZ_JBFBBD010000060.1:0-42785 GCF_040689515.1 Streptomyces sp. NPDC051173 | reverse complement strand
TTGGGGGTCCCCCCGGACGAAGTCTGGGGGAGCGTCCTCAAACGCCGGACGGGCTGAAATCAGCCCGTCCGGCGTTTGAGGACAACGCGCGAAGCGTGTTGCGGGGTCTGGGGCGGAGCCCCCCACGCGGCGGAGCCGCACATCAGATGCAGCCGGGAAGGGGCGGGTAGGGGAACAAAGCCCGCCGCAGGCGGACCGCGGGGTCCGGGGCGCAGTCCCGGTCAAGGAGTCCCGCTACGAGTTGTACGTCCCCTGCGCCCGCTCCAGGCCGTCCACGATCAGCGTCTCCACCGCATCCGCCGCCCGGTCCACCTCGAACGCCAATTCCTTGCGCTCGGGCGACGAGAAATCCTTCAGGACGAAGTCGGCCACCTGCATACGACCCGGCGGCCGCCCGATACCGAAACGCACCCGGCAGTAATCCGGCCCCATCGCCTTCGTGATCGACTTCAGACCGTTGTGGCCGTTGTCGCCACCACCCAGCTTCAGCCGCAGCTGACCGAAATCGATGTCCAGCTCGTCGTGGACCGCGACGATCCGCTCCACCGGCACCTTGTAGAAGTCCCGCAGCGCGGCCGTCGGCCCGCCCGACAGATTCATGAACGACATCGGCTTCGCGATGACCACCCGGCGGCTCGACGGCCCCGGCGCACCGAGCCGGCCCTCGACCACCTGCGCCCGCGACTTGTGCGCCTTGAACTTCGCCCCCAGCCGCTCCGCCAGCAGGTCGGCCACCATGAAGCCGACGTTGTGGCGGTTCGCCGCGTACTCGGGGCCCGGGTTGCCCAGCCCCACGATCAGCCAAGGGCTCGTGTCGTCCGTCATCCGAACATTCTCCTCCATAGCCAACCGCCGCCCCACTCGGGAAGAGCGGGACGGCGGCAGGGAAAAACGAGGGAAGCCTGGATCAGGCCTCGGCGCCCTCGGCGGCAGCCTCGGTCTGAGCGGCCAGGACCTGCAGGACGACGGTCTCGCCGTCGACGGCCAGGGTGGTACCGGCCGGCAGGACGACGTCCTTGGCCAGCACGGAGGCACCGGCCTCCAGGCCCGCGATGTTCGCGACGACGGCCTCGGGGAGGTGCGTGGCCTCGGCCTCGACGGTCAGGGTGTTCAGGACGTGCTCGAGCAGGTTGCCGCCCGGGGCCAGCTCGCCCTCGGTCTGCACCGGAACCTCGACCGTGACCTTCTCGCCCTTGGCGACGACGAGCAGGTCCAGGTGGACCAGGAAGCCCTTGAGCGCGTCACGCTGGACGGCCTTGGGGATGACCAGCTCGGTGCGGCCCTCGATGTCCAGGGAGAGCAGGACGTTCGGGGTCTTGAGCGCCATCATCATGTCGTGGCCCGGCAGGGTCACGTGAACCGGCTCGCCACCGTGACCGTAGACGACGGCCGGAACCTGACCGGCGACACGGGCGCGGCGGGCGAAGCCCTTGCCGAACTCGCGGCGGATCTGTGCGGGAATCTTGACCTCGGACATACGCACTCCTCGTAGAAAGTAAAAGGATCTGACGGCCGTTACCCGGCCCACGACAGACCTGCTACGAAGAGCGCGTCGATAACGGACCGCCGCACCCAAAAAAAGTGCGGCCTCCCTCGCCGAGCAACTTGTGCAGTGTACCCGGCGGGAAGGCCGCCCAGAAATCGATCAGTCAGCGCGTGACTTACGCCTGCTCCTCGAAGAGGCTCGTGACCGAACCGTCCTCGAAGACCTCACGCACCGCGCGCGCGATCGTCGGCGCGATCGACAGCACCGTGATCTTGTCCAGCTCCAGCTCACCCGGCGTCGGCAGGGTGTTGGTGAAGACGAACTCGCTCACCTTGGAGTTCTTCAGACGGTCCGCGGCCGGACCCGAGAGCACACCGTGCGTCGCCGTCACGATGACATCCTCCGCACCGTTCGCGAACAGCGCGTCCGCGGCGGCACAGATGGTGCCACCGGTGTCGATCATGTCGTCGACCAGGACACACACCCGGCCCTTCACATCACCGACGACCTCGTGCACCGTGACCTGATTGGCGACATCCTTGTCACGGCGCTTGTGCACGATCGCCAGCGGCGCGCCCAGACGGTCGCACCAGCGGTCGGCCACGCGCACCCGGCCGGCGTCCGGGGAGACGACCGTCAGCTTGTCGCGGTCGACCTTGGCGCCCACGTAGTCCGCGAGGATCGGCAGCGCGAACAGGTGGTCCACCGGGCCGTCGAAGAAGCCCTGGATCTGGTCCGTGTGCAGGTCGACCGTCAGAATCCGGTCCGCACCCGCCGTCTTGAACAGATCCGCGACCAGACGCGCCGAGATCGGCTCACGGCCACGGTGCTTCTTGTCCTGACGCGCGTAACCGTAGAACGGCACGACCACGGTGATGGAGCGGGCCGACGCGCGCTTCAGCGCGTCGAGCATGATGAGCTGCTCCATGACCCACTTGTTGATGGGAGCCGTGTGGCTCTGCATCAGGAAGCAGTCGGCGCCACGCGCCGACTCCTGGAAGCGGACGTAGATCTCGCCGTTGGCGAAGTCGAATGCCTTGGTCGGGACCAGGCCGACGCCCAGCTGGTGCGCGACCTCCTCGGCAAGCTCGGGGTGGGCGCGGCCGGAGAAGAGCATCAGCTTCTTCTCGCCGGTCGTCTTGATCCCGGTCACAGCACAGTCTCCTTGGATGTCGCTTTGTGTGCGCTTATCACGGTACGCCCCGCACGACGCGCCCGTGTCACGGTCACTGTTCGGCGTCGGTCTCTCGACCGTCCTGCTGAGCGGCGGAAGCGGCCTGTGCGGCCGCGCTTCCCGGGCGCTTACGAGCCACCCAGCCCTCGATATTCCGCTGCTGTCCACGTGCGACAGCCAGCGAACCCGGGGGCACATCCTTGGTGATGACCGAGCCGGCCGCGGTGTACGCGCCGTCCCCGATCGTGACCGGAGCCACAAACATATTGTCCGAGCCGGTCCGGCAGTGCGAGCCGATCGTCGTGTGGTGCTTGCTCACACCGTCGTAGTTCACGAAGACGCTCGCCGCGCCGATGTTGGTGAACTCGCCGATCGTGGCGTCCCCGACGTAGGAGAGGTGCGGCACCTTGGTGCCCTCGCCGATCACGGCGTTCTTCATCTCCACGTACGCGCCCGCCTTGGACTTCGTCCCCAGCCGGGTGCCCGGACGCAGATAGGCGAACGGGCCGACGTTCGCGCCCTCGCCGATCTCCGCGCTGTCCGCGACCGTGTTGTCCACGACCGCGCCCGCACCGACCGAGGTGTCCCTCAGCCGGGAGTTCGGGCCGACCTCCGCGCCGGTGGCGACATGCGTCGCGCCCAGCAGCTGGGTGCCCGGGTGGACGACCGCGTCGCGCTCGAAGGTCACCGTCACGTCGACCAGCGTCGACGCCGGGTCCACGACCGTCACGCCGTCCATCATCGCCACGTGCAGCAGCCGCTCGTTGAGCAGCTTGCGCGCCTCGGCGAGCTGGACGCGGTTGTTGATCCCCAGGATCTCCCGGTGGTCACCCGCCACGGCCGCGCCCACCCGGTGCCCGGCCTCGCGCAGGATGCCCAGGACGTCCGTCAGATACTCCTCGCCCTGGCTGTTGTCCGTACGGACCTTGCCGAGCGCGTCGGTCAGCAGCTGCGCGTCGAACGCGAACACACCGGAGTTGATCTCCCGGATCGCGCGCTGCTCCTCGGTGGCGTCCTTGTGCTCGACGATCGCGGTCACGGCACCGGTGGCCGGGTCGCGCACGATGCGGCCGTAGCCGGTGGAGTCCGGGACCTCGGCGGTCAGCACGGTGACGGCGTTGCCGTCGGCGGCGTGGACCTCGCTCAGCCCGCGCAGCGTGCCGCCGGTGAGCAGCGGGGTGTCGCCGCAGACGACGACCACGGTGCCGTCCAGCACGACGCCGCTGTTGCCGAGCTCCTCCAGCCCCATGCGCACGGCGTGGCCGGTGCCGTTCTGCTCGTGCTGCACGGCGGTACGGACGGCGGGGTCGATCTCGGCCAGGTGTGCGGCCACCTTCGCGCGCTCGTGCCCGACGATCACCACGAGGTGCTCGGGGTCCAGCTCGCGGGAGGCGGCGACGACGTGCCCGACGAGGGAGCGGCCGCAGATGGCATGGAGGACCTTGGGGGTCGCCGACTTCATGCGGGTGCCCTCACCCGCTGCGAGGACGACGACGGCTGCCGGGCGGTTGGCGCTCACGGGTGTGCCCTTCGGCTTCGGGTGGTGGACATCCGAAGGATACCGGTGCGTTTGAAGGCCGAAACGCGGGCGGGTCCTGACCTGGGGGTCAGGACCCGAGTATTCGAACTTTGAGCTCCCCTGCCAGGACTTGAACCTGGAAAGACGGATCCAAAGTCCGTTGTGTTGCCAATTACACCACAGGGGATGGTTTGCGAGTTATGTCCGATTCTGGTGATCGGCCGTGCGCGCAGAGAACACTATGCCGCACCACCAGCCCTCGATGCGACGGTACAGGTCGGCGCCTTCCCGGACGCGGACCACGAGGCACCCTCGGTAGTCCTCCCCGATGTTCTTGCGGACGGTCTTCGGGTTGTGCTTCTTGAGCGTGGTCTTGTCGAGGCTGGTGGCATCGACGCCGACGAGATCCGCCCAGAACTTCTCGGCGCCCGCCACGTCGGCGGATTCGTGGATCATCACGCGGTATCGCAGGCGCTCCGGCTCGACGTGCAGCAGCTTGAGCCATGCGAGGCAGACGCGGATCATGCCGGGGTCGCTGTTGATGAAGGTGGTCACTTCCTGGGGCCGGTGCGCTTTGCACTTGGAGCCCTCCGACCAGTACAGCCCGACGCCCACCAGGAACAGCTCCCGGTCGGTCATCTGGCCTATCTCGCGAACCGCGGCCTCTTTCGTCTGCTGGCGCGCCAGATCGCGGGCCTTCCGGTACGGCTCCCACCGCGCCTCGCTCATCGCGTGCATCTGCTCCGCCGTCTTCTGCGGCTTCGGCAGATCCCGCACCCAGAGCGACACCGAGCTCTTCGCCACCCCCAGCTCAGCGACGATCTCGTCGTACGTCCTGCCCGCCAGCCGTAGCTCGCGGGCGCGTGCCTGCTGTTCCGTCTTCGCTTGCGTCATGAACTCAGCGTCATCGCCCATACGCGCACATATGGCGAAAGCATGGCCGATTCGGCAGTTCGAGGGAAACCGGTGCCTTTCACCTTCAATCGCACCCGCCCCGTGCTCCCGCGCGGGCAGGAAAACCGGTGGCGGGCGCCCGTAGTCTGGGTGGTATGACCACAACGGGGGCAATCGCGGAGGCGGGCGCGCGGGGCGCGCCCCGGGGGCCGTGGTGGTGGGGGCGGCGTCGGAGTCTCGTGCTGGACGTGACGCTCGCGCTGTTGTCGGCACTGGAGTGCGCGCTGGAAGGGGTCGGCTTCGCGAACGACGCGGGGCTGCCCGCGGCGGTCGGCTTCGCCATCGGGCTGCCGGCCGGGGCGTCGCTGCTGCTGCGGCGGCGGTGGCCGATAGCGGTGGTGCTGGTGTCGATCGCGATCACACCGGCCGAGATGGGTTTCCTGCTGAGCATCGTCGGGCTCTACACCCTGGCGGCGTCCGACGTGGCGCGGCGGCTGACGGTGGTGCTGGCCGGGGTGTCGGTGGCGGGCACGTTCGTGGTGACGTTCGTGCGGTTCCACCAGGACATGTCGCAGGACGGCTACCACCCGGGCCTGTGGCTGACCGTGTTCTTCTCGGCGCTGATGGCGCTGGGGCTGTCCGCGCCGCCCGTGCTGCTGGGGCTGTACGTGGGGGCGCGCCGCCGGCTGGTCGAGAGCCTGCGGGAGCGGGCCGACGGTCTGGAGCGCGAGCTGGCGCTGCTGGCGGACCGGGCGGAGGAGCGCGCGGTGTGGGCCCGTAACGAGGAGCGCACGCGGATCGCGCGGGAGATGCACGACGTGGTGGCCCACCGGGTGTCGCTGATGGTGGTGCACGCGGCGGCGCTGCAGGCGGTGGCGCTGAAGGATCCGGAGAAGGCGTCGAGGAACGCGGGCCTGGTCGGTGACATGGGCCGCCAGGCGCTGACGGAGCTGCGGGAGATGCTGGGGGTGCTGCGGACGTCGTCGGACGGTCCGGTGGCGGCGCAGTCGTCGGCGGATTCGCAGCGGCTGGCGGAGGTGGCCGCGGCTGCTTCGGCGCGGGTGTCGGAGAGCTCGGAGAGCGCGGTGGCGGTCGCGGGGGTGGCGGACGAGGCCGTGGCCGGGGACGGTCCGTGTCTGGACGGTCTTGAGGATCTGGTGGGTCTGTCGAGGGCGGCGGGCATGGTGGTGGAGCTGTGTGTGGAGGGTGAGGGGCGTTCGCACGGTGCGCGGGTGGAGAGCACGGCGTATCGCGTGGTGCAGGAGGCGCTGACGAATGTGCACAAGCACGCGCCGGGTGCGAAGGCGGTCGTGCGGCTCGCGCACCGGGAGGGCGAGGTGGCCCTTCAGGTGGAGAACGGTCCTTCGGACGGTGGCGCGGATGTCGGGCTGCCGAGTGGTGGCAACGGCCTGGTGGGGATGCGCGAGAGGGTGTCGGCGCTCGGTGGTGTCTTTGTGGCGGGTGTGACGGATGTGGGTGGTTTCCGGGTCTCGGCGGTGATCCCGTCGGGGGAGGGCCGGATGGCGGCCTGAATTAGGCCGGATACCGCTCTGTAATTGGCTGGATAGTTCCCCTGTGAGGGGGCCTCGACGGGCTTGATGTGCCGCACGTGATCGACGACCTGCGGTACATCGAGCCCGTGAGGACACCGCCGCGCGGCGGTGGTGCGGGAACGGGACGGCCCGCGGTGGAGGACCGCCCGGCCACGGCCTAAGCGCGCGGTCCCGCCGACAGTCGGGACGGGCGGGCGCCGGTGACGAGCGTGCCGATGGCGCGGTCGATGTCCGAGCCGAGGTACCAGTCGCCGGTGTGGTCGAGGCTGTAGACCCGCCCGTGGGTGTCGATGGCGAGCAGGGCCTGCCCGTCCGCCTCCTGGCCGAGGGGGCACACCTCGGCGCCCAGCGCGCGGCCGAGGTCGGCGACCGTGCGGGCGAGGTGGAGGCCGTGCAGCGGGTCGATCCGGAAGGGCGTCGGCGCGATGTGGCGGCCGGGTCCGGGGGCGGTGATGTGCAGCCCGCCGAATTCGGCCCAGGCCTCGACCGCCGCGGGGAAGACCGTGTGCCGGTGGCCGGCGGGGGAGGTGTGGGCGCGCAGGGCGTCGGCCCAGTTCTCGGCGGCCTTGATGTCCCAGCGGCCGGGCTGCCAGCCGGCCTCGCGGAGGGCGGCGTCGACGGCGACGGGGAAGCGGGTGGCGGCGGTGCGTTCGAAGGCGCGCATGGGGTCAGCCCTTGCCGTTGGTCGGGGCGGCGGGGTCGACACTCCGTACGCCGAAGTGGGCGAGGAGGGCCGTGCAGGAGCGGCAGGGGGCCGCGTAGCCGCCGTGCCGGGGGTCGCCGTCCTCGCGGATGTGCCGGGCGGTGAGCTTGGCGTGTTTCAGGGCGCGTTTCGCCTCGCCGTGGGTGAGCGGTTTGCGAGCGGCACGTTTGCTCCGGCCCGCCTCGAAGGCGCCGAGGTAGCGGGTGAGGAGCACGGCCTCGGGGCAGCGGCCGGTGAAGCGCTCGCGGCGGTCGCTGGTGAGCGTGTCCAGGAAGTCCTGGACGAGCGGGTGGAGCGTCGGCGGCTGGTCGGCCTTGCCCGCGGTGCAGGTCAGGGTCTCGCCGCGGACGGAGAGCGCGGCGGCGACGGCGGGCAGGATGCCGTCGCGGCGGTGGAGCAGTGCCGGCGGTCTGTCCGCGTCGTCGGTGGCGCTCCAGCTGAGCCGGGGGTCTCCGGGTACGGAGGCGTGTTCGTCCACGGGCTGGCGGTCCTGAGTCGTGTGCATGGTGGTTCTTCCCTCCCGTGCAATCCCCCTGTTGCGGGGATCAGCCTGCCAAATGGGATGGCGGGTGTGGAAGTCAGGTCGGGGTTGGGTGCGTGCCGTGTGGTGTTCGTGTGTCGTGTGATCACTATGGGATGCGGTGCCGGGGGACGGTCGCCGGGGCCGGGGCGGCGTGGCGCGGTGCGTGCGGTCCGCTGCGCGGACCCCGCCTCGCCGCAGCGCATAGGCTGTGCCGAACGGGGTGTTCTCGGCCATGGGGACACCGACCGGCCGGGCCGCCCCGTGGCGCGGCCGGTGGCCCGGTGGCCCGCGGTGTCCGCCGCACGTGTCCTGGGCGTCAGGTGACAGAGTCAGCAGGGGGCATCCGCCATGACGACAGGTCGGCTCGGGCAGCACGCCGCGCCACCGAACACGGCCTATGCCGGGCAGGTCGTGCACTTCCCGGATCCGGTCCGTGCCGCGCGCCATCCCAAGGGCGTACGGGTGGGCGAGGACGGTTTCCCGGATTTCTCGCCGTACGCGCGTGCGGCCGCGGAGATCGCGGAGCCACCGGAGGGGTTCGGTGTCGACGAGCTCCGGCTGACGGACTACGTGTCGGCGAACGCCGCGCAGCACGCGGCCGGGCACGAGTTGTGGGCGAGTCTGCCGAGTGTGGCGACGCCGCACGGCTGGACGTGGCACCACGTGGCGGGTACGCGCCGGCTGGAGCTCGTCCCGGTCGAGGTGAAGGCGCTGTTGCGGCACCACGCGGGGCTGGCGACGGCGGCGGTGGACCAGGACAAGCGCGGTACGCGGCCGTTGCAGGAGACGCGTCCGGTGCACTTCGCGCTGCCGCAGCGGGATCTGGCGGTGACGGAGGAGCAGGTCCAGGGTGTCGAGGAGGACCTCGGCTATCGGCTGCCGGGCGCGTACCGCGCCTTCCTGAAGGCGGCGGGCGGCTGTGCGCCGGTGGGTGCCGCGCTGGACGCGGAGCTGGGGCTCCTGATCGACCAGCCGTTCTTCACGGTGCGTGACGACGCGGCTGTCAACGACCTGGTCTATGTGAACAAGTGTCTGCGCGACCACTTCACCAAGGACTATCTGGGCGTCGGTTTCGTGCAGGGCGGTGTCCTCGCGGTGAAGGTGAAGGGCGAGTCGCTCGGCTCGGTGTGGTTCTGCCCGTTCGACGACGCCCGGGACCGGGACGGCTGGACGGTGCAGGAGCGGGTGGAGCGGTTGCTGCTGCCCTGCGGTGAGGACTTCGACGCGTTTCTCTCCCGGCTGGCCGGTGGCCCGCCGGAGTTGGAGACCGTCGCGAACCTGATGGTCGACGGTGGCTTCGCGTACGCCGTCCCGGTGGAGGGGTGAGCGCGGGATGGTGACGTTCGCGCAAGCACAGGAGCGCGCGGAGCGCTGGGTCAACGGCGACGTACCGGCGTATCAGCACCGCGAGGTGCGGGTGCGGGAGTTCGACCTGGGCTTCGTGGTCTGGGCGGAGGACCGCGAGGACGGCCCGACGTCGGACGGCGGCCGGGCCCGTCTGGTCATAGCCCGGGACAGCGGCGAGACGACGCTGTGGCCGGGTCTGCCGGTGGGCGAGGTGATCCGCCGGTACGAGGAGGAGTACGGGGCCGTGGACGAACAACTGCCGCCGCCGGACGCGGCGCCGCCGAAGCGGCTGGACCTGGAGGCGACGTCCTTCCTGCTCAGCCCGCCGCAGTGGCTCCAGGACGCGGCGGACGCGATCGGTATCCCGGACCGGCGGTCGTCGGCGTCGGGTACGGCGTCCGGCACGCGGGGCGACCGGCCGGCCGCGGCCTGGTCGGACGCGACGTCGGCACCGGGGACGGATTCGTCCGAGGGCAGGGGAGTGACACCGGAGGCCGCGGATGCGCCTGTGGCGGCTGTGCCGAGTGCTCCTGCCGCGCCGGATGCGCCTGTGCCTGCGGCGGCCGGTACGGATCCGGAGCGTGGAGCTGCGGCCGGTGCGCCTGCTCGGCCGGACGCTCCCTCCGCCTCGGGGACGGATTCCGCCGACGCCGCCGTGTGGCCGGACGCCGGCGCGTCGTCGGCCACGAGCGGGGCCACCGACGTCTCGGCGACTCCTTGGGCCGACACGAACGCGGACGAGGACGACGGGGACCGTTCCGTCGGGCTGCCCGCCACGGTGCTCGCCCCCGCCCTGTCGGGTGCGGACGACGACGACTTCCCGGCGCCGGGTGTCGGGCCCGAGGCCAAGACGGCGCTGATGCCGGCGGGCAGCGCGCTGCCGCGTACGGCGATCTCCCCGGCGCTCGAGGACCCGGCGGGTCCGGGTGCGCCCGATGCGCCGGTTCCGGGTGTGCCGGCTCCCGCCGCTCCGCCGGTTCCGGACGCGGGCGGGCCGCGGCCTCCGGGCGCGCCCGGCGTGCCGGGTCAGCCGCCCAACGCCCCGGGAACGCCGGGGATTCCAGGCGCCGACGGGCCCGTACCGCCCGGTCTTCCCGGTGCGCCCGGTTCTCCCGCTGCGCTCGGTGCCGGAGCGGCGCACGCGGCGGCCACGATGCTTGCCGAGCCCGGTGTGCCTGGTGCTCCGGCAGCCCCTGGTGCTCCCGGCGCTCCCGGGCAGCCGGGTGTGCGTGGGGCGCATGTGCCGCATGCTCCTGGTGCTCCCGGTGTTCCGGGGCAGCCTCCTGGGGCGCCTCGGGCTCCCGGGGCCCCGGGTTCCGCTCAGGGCCCGGCCGCCCCGCAGCCTCCGGGTGCCCCCGGAGCTCCGCAGCCCCCGGCGGCCCCGCAGGGTCCCGGTGCCGCGTACGCCGCGACGATGCTGGCCACCCCGGGCACCCCCGGCATGCCCGCCGCCCCGGGTGCTCCCGGCGCCCCGAAGGCCCCCGGCGCACCCCAGCCTCCCGGCGCTCCGCAGGGGCCCGGTGGGGTGCACCACGCGGCCACCATGCTCGCCGGACCCGGTACGCCGGGCCCCGGCGCACCGCACGCTCCCGGCGCCCCGGGCGTTCCCGGGCAGCCGCCCGGTGCGCCCGGTACGCCCGTGCACCATGCGGCGACCATGCTCGCGGGCCCCGGCACGCCCGGTGCCCCGCAGGGACCCGGTGCCCCGCAGGGTTACGGCTATCCGCCGCAGCCCGCCGGGGTGCCCACCGTGGGGCCCGGCTACATGGCCGTACTGCGCTACCGCGCCGCCGACGGTTCGGAGCAGCAGCTGATCCGGCGCAGCGCGCCGGGGACGCCGCACCCCGAGTGGCAGATCCTGCACGAGCTGCGGGCGATGAACGTGCCGCCGCAGCAGGTGCTGGAGCTGCACACGGAGCTGGAGTCCTGTGATCTGCCGGGCGGTTACTGCGCGCGCATGGTGCGGGAGACCTGGCCGCAGGTGCGGATCAGCCACACCGCCGCGTACGGCCGGGACCTGCCGACCCGGCAGCAGGGTATGCGGCATCTGATTGAGCATCAGGGCGAGCTGCACCAGGTCGCCGACGGCCCGGCGCGGCCCGCGCCGAACCGGGTGCCGCTGTCGGGTTCGGCCCAACTGCCGCCGGTCGGGCCGGATGTCATCGCCCGTGAGCTGGCGGAGTCGTTCGGTCCGCAGGGCGTGTTCCGGTTCGAGCAGCGCGCGGTGTCGCGGCAGGGCGTGCCGGACGTGGTGGCGCAGACGCTCGTCTGGGCGGGCCTGCCGGTGGACCTCGGCCCGTTCTTCTGGGGCCAGGCGCAGCCCGGCCGCCCGGTGCCGACGCTGGCCGAGCTGGCGGCGGAGCGCGGGGTGCGCCCGGCGCCGGACGCGGGCTCGTATCTGGTGATGGGCAGTGACTACGGCCGTCAGCTGTGCGTGCAGTACGGCACGGCGCACATCGTGGCCGTGCCGATGGAGGCGGGGCCGGACGGTGGTTCCGTGGCGCCGCAGTTCGTCAACACGAGCCTCCCTCAGTTCGTTCGCTCTTTGGCGCTGCTCGGCAAGATGTGGCGCTGGCGCTACGGTCTGATGCCGGAACAGGCCGGCCGCTGGACCGTGGACTTCCAGGAGCAGTTGGCGGCGCTCGACCCGGCCGCCCTGGCGGCGCCGGAGAATTGGTGGGCGGTGCTGGTGGAGCAGATGTGGGACGGTCTCTTCTAGGGGCCGGCCGATGTGTCGACGACGCGGGGCGTTCGACCCTTGGACGAAGGGGCGGGCGCCCCGCGTCGTCGGTCGGCACAACCTTGCGGGAGGAAGCGGGCGGAGTGTCGGGTTCTGGGCACTCGCGCCGTCCAGGAATGATGTGCGCCGGACCGCGTCATTCGGTTGTCCGGGATATGAGGGGCTTCGAGGATGAGTTCATCGGTATCTCCTGACGGTTTCACCGTGGTACGGGGCCGTGGTTACCGCCCTGAACAGGTGGACCGTGCCCTCGTCGAGTGCGAGCGGCGCCGCGACGAGGCGTGGGAGCGCGCGGCGCGGCTGACGGTGCTCGCGCGCGAGATGGAGGACGAGGTCGCGCGGCTGCGGCAGTTGGTGCAGCAGCTGCCGCCGCAGACGTACGAGTCGCTGGGCCACCGCGCGCAGGGCCTGCTGTTCACGGCGCAGGCCGAGGCGGCGGGCCTGCACGAGCGGGCGGAGGCGGAGGCGACGTCCCTGATGGACGCCGCCGACGCCCACGGGCGGGCGGTGCGGGACGCCGCGCACGTCTACGGGACCGAGGTCCGCGCGGAGGCGGAGGACTGGGCGCGGCAGGCCGGGCTGGCCGCGCTGTCCGTCGCCGACGACGTGCGCGCCGTCGCCCAGCGCGAGGCGAAGGCGCGCCGTGTCGAGGCGGTGACCTCGCTGAAGGAGATGCGCGAGCGTACCGCCGACGCCCTCGCCGAGCAGGAGAAGGACCACGCGGAACGCTGGGACGCGGCGGGCCACGAGATCGCCGAGCACGAGGCCGGGCTCGACGTCCGTGTCGCCGCCATGGAGGAATACGGCCGCAACGCCCTCGCCGAGGCCCAGCGGCGCTACGCGGAGGCGGAGGAGGCGGCGCGCCACGGCCAGGAGGACGCGGACGCCCAGGCCGCGGCTCTGATCGCGCAGGCTCGTGTCCGTGAGGAGCGGATTGTCCGTGACACGGAGCGGGTGCTGCGTGAGCATGAGGAACGGCGGGAGGAGTTGCGGTCGCACATGGCGCATGTGCGGCATTCTTTGGCGGCGCTCACGGGGAAGCCGGTGGCTGACGCGGCGGATTGATGTCTTGCGGGTTGTGTGCGCCTGCGGCGGGACGCCCTTCGGGCGTGGCCTCAATCGCCGGCCGGGCTGGGTTTGTGGCTGGGCCGGGGGTGTGACCTCCGGGCTGAGGACCTGGAACGCGGTGCATGGCACCGTCATACGCATTGGGTGCCCTGACAACGCACCGCGTTCCAGAACCTCACCCTCCGGCCCCACCCCCTCCGCCGGTGGGTACGTTCACGGCCGGTGGGTGCGCCTCGCTTTTCCGCCGGGTGCGCCGTTCTTTTCTTTTCAGCCCGTTGGGGGCACCTCTGGGGGCACCCCCGGACGGAGTCTGGGGGAGGTAGCTGGGGGAGTTTGAGGACGCGGCCGCAGGCCGCTCCCGCCGCAGGCGGCGAACCGGCCCGCACATCGGGGTCTGGGGCAGCGCCCCAGTTTCGGGAAGGGGCGGGGTAGGGGAACAAAGCGCCGCAGGCGCCGACCGACCCGCAGTCGGGGGCCTGGGGCACGCGCCCCAGTTCGGGGAGGGGCGGGCTGGGGAAAAAGCCCACCCCCATCAGCCCTGCGGCGCCGTCACCGTCAAATGGACCGTCAGCTCCTGCCCATCCGCCGTCGTGAACCGCACCGTATAACCCCCAGGCTTCGCGTCCGCGAACAGATCCGGCAAGGAAACCATCCCCTTCTCGTCCGTCGGGGCGAGAGCGATGGTCCGCACCTCCTTGCCGTCCTTCTTGAAGTACGGCCCGACAGAAGTCGGCGTCACGCCGTTGGCCGCCAGGATCGTCGCCGTCATGCCGCTGACGCCCGCGAGCGGCTTCCCGTCCTTGCCCAGGGTCTGGACCTGGATCGCTCCGAAGGTGGCGGAAGGCGCCACCGGGGCCGGCTTGTCGCCCACCAGCACCACGTTCGCCACGGGCATCGGCTTGACCGTCGCCGCGAAGTCGACCGGGGTGATGTCCCGGTCCTCGACGGTGGCGCGCACCGTGAACTGGCCTGCCTGGTCGTTCGCGATGACCGCCGGCGCGGCGGCGGTGCCGTCCTTGCCCGTGGTGGTGGTGAAGACCGTGCCGGTTCCGGGGAAGCGGGCCTTGGTCTCGCCGATGATCTCGAAGCGCACGCGCGTGCCCGCGGTCGGCTTGCCGGCGTCGGTGAGGGTCCGTACGCGGGCTTGTTCCTTGAACGTCTCGCCGGCCGTGGCCGTCCACTGCGCGTCCCCGACCCGCTCCAGGCGGGCGGTGGTGGGCGCCGGAGGCGTCGGCCTGCTCGGCTCCGTCGGCTTCGAGGGCTTCGACGGCTTGGGCTTGCTCGGGGTGCTCGGAGTGCTCGGCTTGCCCGGAGTGCTGTGCTGCGGTGAGGGCCGTGACGTGCCCGGAGTGCTGGGCGAGCTCGGCGCGCTGGGACTGCTGCCCGCCGGGATCCGCGGAGCGGAAGGGCTGCCGGAGGTGTCCGGCAGTGCCGTGACGTCGCCGTTCTGGTACGTGCGCATCCACGCGACGACGCTCTTGACGTATTCGCGTGACGGGTTGTAGCTGAGGATCGCCTTGTCGAGGTCCCCCGGCTTGTTCAAGTCCCGGCCGCCCGCGCACAGATAGCGGGCGGTGCCGAGGGCGGCGTCGTAGATGTTGTTGGGGTTCTTGTAGCCGCCGTTGCCGTCCGAGCCGATGTGCTTCCAGGTGGACGGTATGAACTGCATGGGGCCGACGGCGTGGTCGTACTGCGTGTCGCCGTCCCAGAAGCCGCCGTCGGTGTCCCGTACGAGGGCGAACTCGCGGCCCGTCAGCGCGGGGCCGAGGATCGGCTTGTCCGTGGTGCCGTCGGGGAGGAGGTGGGTGCCGTAGATGGTGCCGTGCTCGGACTCGACCTTGCCGATGCCGGCGATGAGCTGCCAGGGGATGTGGCAGTTGGGCAACTCGGTGCGCGCCTGGGCCTCGGCCTTCTTGTAGGCGTCGAGGGCCGTCGCGGGGATGCCGGTGGAGCCGTCGGTGCCGTTGCCGCCGCCCGCGGCGGGCGTGCCGGGGAGGCCGCCGGGCGAGTGGGGTCTGAGGTCGGGCAGCGTGAGGTTGGGGGTGCCGTGCGGCAGCGACTGGGGGTTGTCGGGGCCCGGGCCGGGCTCGTCGGCATCGGCGGTGTTGTGCGGGGGGCTGACGCCGACCGCCGCGGTCAGGCTGGCGACGAGCAGGGCCGTGCACAGGCCCTGCCGGGAGACGCTCGCGGCGCGCGTGGGAAGAATCTTCACGGGCTGCTTCCTTCGAAAGACCGGCGGCCGGTTCGAAGGGGTGGCACGTCGCCCCCCTCGACCATCAAAGCCGAACACTAATTCCCTCTGACCGCAATTGTCTTGCCCCGGGCCAGGCTTCACGTATTCTCCGCGCTTCGTTTCCCCTCGGTGATCTCTCGATGAGCGAAACTGCCCGTATTGCGTACGCTTCGTCCGCTTATATGCAGTTATGGACCCTGAGGGCGGGGGCGGGCGCAACGGTCGGACCCCTAGGGGATGTTCCCGCGCGCCTCCTCCTCGCCCCCGCCCCCCGGTCGTACCGCAGCAGGAGGAACGCCTCCTGATCGCTGCCTAGCCTTTTCGATGACGGCCGGAGTGCGGGGGGTGGGGCCGGCCCCACCCCGAAGAGACGTGCAGCCACCAATGTGGCCGTGGCCGGATTCCAGCAGGCTGAGTACGTACCTCAGTGCCGTGCGCCCCAGGGCGCGGCGGACACCGCAGACATAGGAGAACCACCGTGACAACCGCCGTATCGATTCCCAGGACCGGGGGCAGTGGAGGGCATGCGGCCGTCGCGGCGAGGGCCCGTCAGGTCGTCAAGGCGTACGGCGCGGGGGAGACCCGCGTCGTGGCGCTCGACCACGTCGACGTGGACATCGCCCGCGGGCAGTTCACCGCGATCATGGGCCCGTCCGGTTCCGGCAAGTCGACGCTGATGCACTGCCTGGCCGGTCTCGACACCGTCACTTCCGGCCAGATCTTCCTCGACGAGACCCAGATAGTGGGGCTCAAGGACAAGAAGCTCACGCAGCTGCGCCGGGACCGGATCGGCTTCATCTTCCAGGCGTTCAACCTGCTGCCGACCCTGACCGCCCTGGAGAACATCACGCTCCCCATGGACATCGCGGGCCGCAAGCCGGACCGCGAGTGGCTGGACCGGGTCGTCGAGACCGTGGGCCTGGCGGGCCGCCTGAAGCACCGCCCCAACCAGCTCTCCGGCGGCCAGCAGCAGCGCGTCGCCGTGGCGCGTGCCCTCGCGGCCCGCCCGGAGATCATCTTCGGTGACGAGCCGACCGGAAACCTCGACTCGCGGGCCGGCGCCGAGGTGCTCGGCTTCCTGCGCCAGTCGGTGGACGAGCTCGGCCAGACCATCGTCATGGTCACCCACGACCCGGTCGCCGCCTCCTACGCGGACCGGGTGCTGTATCTGGCCGACGGCCGGATCGTCGACGAGATGTACAGCCCGACCGCCGACGCGGTCCTGGAGCGCATGAAGCACTTCGACGCCCGTGGACGGGTGTCGTGACCATCTTCAGGACCTCCGTGCGCAACTTCCTCGCGCACAAGGGACGCATGGCGCTGTCCGCCGTCGCCGTCCTGCTGTCGGTGGCGTTCGTGTGCGGCACGCTCGTCTTCACCGACACCATGAACGCCACGTTCGACAAGCTCTTCGCCTCGACCGCCTCGGACGTCTCGGTCGACCCGAAGAAGAACGACGACGCGCAGCAGACCGGCAAGCCGCAGACCCTGCCGGCCTCGCTGCTGGCCAGGCTCGGCAAGGTGGACGGCGTCGCCAAGGTCGAGCCGCACGTCACCAGTCAGCAGATCACCGTCGCGAACCGCGACAACGAGAGCCTGAGCCCCAGCTCCGGCGCCCCCACCGTGGGCACCAACTGGAACGAGGGCCAGAAGAAGTCCGTCGAGATCACCAGCGGCCACGAGCCGCGCGGCGCGGGCGAGGCCGTCCTCGACTCCGACACCGCCGACAAGCACAAGGTGAAGACCGGTGACACGCTCCGCGTGATCGCCGCCCCGGGCGACTTCACCGTCGAGGTCGTCGGCATCGCCACGTACAAGTCGACCAACCCCGGTGCCGCGGTCCTCTACTTCGACACCGCGTCCGCCCAGGCGAAGCTGCTGGGCAGCACCACCGCGTACAGCGGCTACGGCCTGACCGCCGCCTCCGGCGTCAGCGACGAGCAGCTCAAGGAGCGCGTCACCGCGGCCATCGGCACGGACTGCACCGTGCACACCGCCGCGGAGACCAAGGAGGAGAACAAGAAGGACTTCGGCTCCGTCCTCGACGTGCTGAAGTACGCGCTGCTCGGCTTCGCCGGCATCGCCGTCCTCGTCGGCGTCTTCCTGATCGTCAACACCTTCTCCATGCTGGTCGCCCAGCGCACCCGGGAGATCGGCCTGATGCGGGCCATCGGCGCCGGCCGCCGGCAGGTCCTGCGGTCCGTGCTGGTCGAGGCGCTGCTGCTCGGCATCGTCGGCTCCGTGCTGGGCATCGGCGGCGGCATCGCGCTGGCCGTCGGCCTGATGGAACTCATGGGCTCCATGGGCATGAAGCTCGACATGGGCGAGCTGACCGTCAAGGCCACGACGCCCGTCGTGGGCCTCGCGCTCGGTGTGATCGTGACCGTGCTGGCCGCCTTCCTGCCCGCCCGCCGGGCCGGGAAGATCTCCCCGATGTCCGCCCTGCGCGACGCGGGCACCCCGGCCGACGGCAAGGCGGGGAAGGTACGGGCCGCCATCGGCCTGGTCCTCACCGCTCTCGGGGCCTTCGCGCTGCTCGGCGCGGCGAACGCGGGCAAGGCGACCGAGGGCGGCGGCCTCATCGCCCTCGGCATCCCGCTCACCCTGATCGGCTTCGTGGTCGTGGCCCCGCTGCTGGCCGGTCTTGTCGTCCGCGTCATCAGCGCGGTCGTGCTGCGGGTCTTCGGCCCGGTCGGCCGGCTCGCCGAGCGCAACGCGCTGCGCAACCCGCGCCGTACGGGCGCCACCGCCTCCGCCCTGATGATCGGCCTCGCGCTGGTCGCCGCCCTGTCGGTCGTCGGCTCCTCGATGGTCGCCTCGGCCACGGACCAGCTCGACAAGTCGGTCGGCGCGGACTTCATCATCCAGGACCAGGGCGACAACCCGATCACCCCGGCGACGGAGAAGGCCATCACCTCGGCCGGTCACGTCGACCACTTCACCCGCTACGTCGGCGTGATCGCCAAGGTCACCACGCCCGACGGGAAGACCGCCACCCAGCGGCTCAACGCGACCGACCCCACCTACACGGACGACCTCCGCTCGGAGACCGTCCAGGGCAGGCTGAAGGACGCGTACGCCAAGGACGCCATGTCCGTGCCCGAGGGCTACGCCAAGGACCACGGCATCGAGCTCGGCGACCGGCTGACCGTCGTCATGACCGACGGCCGTCCCGCGAAGCTCAAGGTCAGCGCCATCACCTCGGACGACACCAGCATCGACAAGGGCGCGATGTACCTCGACATCGCCACCGCGAAGAGCTACCTGCCCGCCGACAAGATGCCGCTGACCGGCATGATCCTCGCCAAGGCCGCCGACGGCCAGGCGAAGGAGGCCGCCGCGTCCCTCAAGGCCGCGGTCAAGGACTACCCGCAGATCAAGGTCCGCGACCAGTCCGACTACAAGAAGCTCATCAAGGACCAGATCGGCCAGCTCCTCAACATGATCTACGGGCTCCTCGCCCTCGCGATCATCGTGGCGGTCCTGGGCGTCGTGAACACCCTCGCCCTGTCGGTCGTCGAGCGGACCCGGGAGATCGGCCTGATGCGCGCCATCGGCCTCTCCCGCCGCCAGCTGCGCCGCATGATCCGCCTGGAGTCGGTGGTCATCGCCCTCTTCGGCGCCCTCCTCGGCCTCGGCCTGGGCATGGCCTGGGGCATCGTCGCCCAGAAGCTCCTGGCCCTGGAGGGCCTCGGGGTGCTGGACATCCCCTGGCCCACGATCGTCACCGTCTTCATCGGCTCCGCGGTGGTGGGCCTGCTGGCCGCACTCGTCCCGGCGTTCCGGGCGGGCCGGATGAACGTCCTGAACGCGATCGCGACGGACTAGCGGGCTCCTGCCCCTACGAGGGGGTGCGGCCGGTTCCGGCCGGCCGCCCCTCTTCCCCGGGCCCGGCCCGGACGCGCCACGGGGGTGCGCGTCCGGGCCGGGCCTTTACTTGTCGCCCGCTTCCGCGAGGGTGTGGGCGACGAGGGCATTGGCGTGGCCGTGCCCCAGGCTGTGCTCGGCCTTGAGCCAGCCGACCAGCTCCATGTGCTTGGTCATGGGGGAGGCGCGGATGAGGTCCTTCCACTCGGCCACCGGCCGGCCGTACTTCTTCTCGATCGACGGAAAGTAACTCGCGGGGCCCTTCACGGCGTTGGTCATGGCCGGAGTCTGACACCCGCCACTGACAACGGGGCTCTGCCGGACCCCGCTCCTAAGCTGTGCGGACATGACGACGAAGGCATACGCGGCGCTTCTCCGCGGCATCAACGTGGGCGGCCACAGGAAGGTCCCGATGGCGGACCTACGGGCCCTGCTCACGGAAGCGGGTTACGGGGACGTCCGCACGCACCTCCAGAGCGGCAACGCGGTCTTCACGAGCGCGGCGACGGACGAAGCGGTTCTCGCGGCGCGGCTCAGCCAGGCCGTCGAGGAGCGCTTCGGCTTCGCCGTGGACGTCCTGGTGCGCGACCACGCCTACTTGAAGGCGATCGCCGACGCCTGCCCCTTCCCGGCGGCCTCCCTGGAACCGAAGCAACTCCACGTCACGTACTTCGCGAACCCGATCACGGCGGCGGACTTCACGAAGGTCGACCCGTCCCGCTTCCTGCCGGAGGACTTCCGGTTGGGCGACCGTGCGCTCTGTCTCTACGCCCCGGACGGCCTGGGCCGCTCGAAGCTCGCGGATGTCCTGGCGCGGATTTCGCCGGGGGTGGCGACCTCGCGGAACTGGAACACGGTCATGAAGTTGGTGGAATTGACCGGGGCGGGCGGGTAGGGGGCGCCCTCACGAGCTTGATGGTGCGGGCCTGTTACGGCTGTCCCGCTTCCCCTAGGGAACGCGTCATCCGCCGGGTCTAGAGGCGGGCCTCGGGGGTGCACCGAGAATGGACTCGTCCGACTGATCGCGCCTCAGATCCTGGAGCCCGTACCCGCCATGGCCAGACACCTCGCTCCCCGTATCGCCCTGCCCCTCGTCGCGCTGGCCCTGCTGACCGCCGGCTGCTCGATGGTCGACGGGCCGACGAAGAAGGCCGAGCGGGCGTACACGCTCGACGGCCAGGTCAAGGTCGTCGACGCCGCGACCAACGGCGGGAACATCACCGTCGTGCCCATGGAGGGGAGCGGCGGGCCGGTGCGGGTGACGGAGAAGTACGAGTACAGCAGCCAGAAGCCCGACCCCCGGCACAGCCTCAAGGACGGCCGCTTCACGCTGGAGCGCGACGACTGCGGCGGTTCGAACCACCGGTGCACCGTGAACGTCGAGGTGCTCGTGCCCCGTACGGTCGCCGTCGACCTGCGCACGAGCGGCGGCAACATCACCGTGCGCGGCACGTCAGGCGAGATCGCCGCGCACACCAGCGGCGGTGACATCACCATCGAGGACTCCGCGGCGAAGAAGGCGACCGCGCGGACGAGCGGCGGGACCGTCACGGCGGCCTTCACCCGCGTGCCGGACTCCGTGGACGGCCGTACGCAGGGCGGCGACGTCGAGATCCACGTGCCCAGGGACTCCTACGCGGTGGAGGCCTCGACGCAGGGCGGCACGCGCAAGGTCACGGTCCCCACGGACGACCGCTCCGCGCACGGGATCAAGGCGCACACGCAGGGCGGGGACGTCACGGTCTCGCCGTCGTAAGCGGGGCCCGCCGCTCAGAACCGGAAGATGGACTTGAGGTCGATCTCCACGGGGAACGGGACCTCGGCGCGGAAGCGGTCGGCGTGGGAAGCGCCTTCGGGGCGATTGGCGGGCGCGTAGACGCCGCTCGGCTCGTCCAGCCGGAACTCGTGGAGGACGGGGAAGTTGCCCTCACCGCGCTCGACGCGCCAGTAAAAGGGGACGCTCGCCTCCACGGGCTGAATTGTGCACCCGCATCCGCCACACCCAGCCCGTCCGGCGTTTGAGGACGCCGCCGCGCAGCGGTGGTGCGGACGACGATCACCCGCAGAATCGACCACAAGACCCGCCGGACACGGCCTGGCCGCGAGCCGCCCCGGCAGGATCGTTCCGGCGGCCGCTGTCAGCCCCCCGTCGTACGCTGGGACCCAGCCCCGGCCCGTCATCCACGCGTCGGGTCGTTCGCGTTGCCCACCCCCGGGACGGAAGCCCTTCATGAGTCTGCACGGTCTGCTCGACGCCGTCGTCAATGATCCGGCGCTCGCCGAAGCGGTGAAGGCCGCCTCCGACGGTCACCGGCCGCATGTCGATCTGGTGGGTCCGCCCGCCGCGCGGGTCTTCGCCATCGCCGCGCTCGCGCGCCCCCGTAGCCTGAACGGCACGGGCGGTGCCCCCATGACCCGGCGGCCGGTGCTGGCGGTGACCGCCACCGGGCGGGAGGCGGAGGATCTGGCGGCGGCCCTGCGTTCGCTGCTGCCGCCGGACAGTGTCGCGGAGTATCCGGCCTGGGAGACGCTGCCGCACGAGCGGCTGTCGCCGCGTTCGGACACGGTCGGCCGGCGGCTCGCCGTGCTGCGCCGGCTGGCGCACCCGAGCAAGGACGACCCGGCGGCTGGTCCGGTCAGCGTGGTCGTCGCGCCCGTGCGCTCCGTGCTCCAGCCGCAGGTCAAGGGGCTCGGTGACCTGGTGCCCGTCTCGTTGCGCACGGGGCAGAGTGCGGACCTCGGCGAGGTCACGGAGGCACTGGCGGCCGCCGCGTACGCCCGGGTCGAACTGGTCGAGAAGCGCGGCGAGTTCGCGGTTCGCGGCGGCATCCTGGATGTCTTCCCGCCGACGGAGGAGCACCCGCTGCGGGTGGAGTTCTGGGGCGACGACGTCGAGGAGATCCGCTATTTCAAGGTCGCGGACCAGCGGTCCCTGGAGGCCGCCGAGCACGGCCTGTGGGCGCCGCCCTGCCGTGAGCTGCTGCTGACCGACAGCGTGCGCGAGCGGGCCGCCGCGCTCGCGGAGGAGCACCCGGAGCTGGGCGAGCTCCTGGGCAAGATCGCCGAGGGCATCGCCGTGGAGGGCATGGAGTCCCTCGCCCCCGTCCTGGTGGACGACATGGAGCTGCTGCTGGACGTCCTCCCGGCGGGCAGCATGGCCGTCGTCTGCGACCCGGAGCGCGTACGGACCCGGGCGGCCGACCTCGTGGCCACCAGCCAGGAGTTCCTCCAGGCGTCCTGGGCGGCGACCGCGGGCGGCGGCGAGGCGCCGATCGACGTGGACGCGGCCTCCCTGTGGGGCATCGCGGACGTCCGGGACCGGGCGCGCGAGCTGGGCATGATGTGGTGGTCGGTCAGTCCGTTCGCCGCCGATGAGACGTTGGCATATGCCGCTGGCGCGGCGGGGGACGGCGACACGCTCAAGCTGGGCATGCACGCCCCCGAGAGCTACCGCGGCGACACCGCCCGCGCCCTCGCGGACACCAAGGGCTGGCTGGCCGACGGCTGGCGCACGGTCTTCGTCACCGAGGGCCACGGCCCGGCCTCCCGTACGGTCGAGGTGCTGGGCGGCGAGGGCATCGCGGCCCGGCTCGACGCCGACATCGACGGTCTCGCGCCGTCCGTCGTGCACGTCTCCTGCGGCAGCCTCGACAACGGCTTCGTCGACCCCGGCCTGAAGCTCGCCGTGCTCACGGAGACGGACCTCTCCGGCCAGAAGTCCGTGAGCAAGGACCTGGGCCGGATGCCGGTCCGCCGCCGGAAGACCATCGACCCGCTGACGCTCCAGGCCGGTGACTACATCGTCCACGAGTCGCACGGCGTCGGCCGCTACGTCGAGATGGTGCAGCGCACGGTGCAGGGCGCCACCCGCGAGTATCTGCTGGTGGAGTACGCCCCGGCCAAGCGCGGCCAGCCCGGCGACCGGCTCTACATCCCCACCGACCAGCTGGAGCAGGTCACGAAGTACGTCGGCGGGGAGGCGCCCACCCTGCACCGCCTCGGCGGCGCGGACTGGACGAAGACGAAGGCGCGCGCGAAGAAGGCGGTCAAGGAGATCGCCGCCGACCTGATCAAGCTGTATTCGGCGCGCATGGCCGCCCCCGGCCACACCTTCGCCCCGGACACCCCCTGGCAGCGCGAGCTGGAGGACGCCTTCCCCTACGCGGAGACGCCCGATCAGCTCACCACCATCGCCGAGGTCAAGGAGGACATGGAGAAGTCCGTCCCCATGGACCGCCTGATCTGCGGCGACGTCGGCTACGGCAAGACGGAGATCGCGGTCCGCGCGGCCTTCAAGGCGGTGCAGGACGGCAAGCAGGTGGCGGTGCTGGTGCCCACCACGCTGCTGGTGCAGCAGCACTTCGGGACGTTCTCCGAGCGCTACGCCCAGTTCCCGGTCAACGTCCGGGCCCTGTCGCGCTTCCAGACGGACACCGAGGCGAAGGCGGTGCTGGAGGGGCTGCGGGACGGCTCGGTCGACATCGTCATCGGCACGCACCGGCTGTTCTCCTCGGAGACGAAGTTCAAGGACCTCGGCCTGGTCATCGTCGACGAGGAGCAGCGCTTCGGTGTCGAGCACAAGGAGCAGCTGAAGAAGCTGCGGGCCAATGTCGACGTGCTGACGATGTCGGCGACGCCCATTCCCCGCACCCTGGAGATGGCCGTCACGGGTATCCGGGAGATGTCGACGATCACGACCCCGCCGGAGGAGCGGCACCCGGTGCTGACCTTCGTCGGGCCGTACGACCAGAAGCAGATCGGCGCGGCCATCCGGCGCGAGCTGTTGCGCGAGGGCCAGGTCTTCTACATCCACAACCGTGTGGAGTCGATCGACCGGGCGGCCGCGCGGCTGCGGGAGATCGTGCCGGAGGCGCGGATCCAGACGGCGCACGGGCAGATGGGGGAGAGCGCGCTGGAGCAGGTCGTGGTCGACTTCTGGGAGAAGAAGTTCGACGTGCTGGTCTCCACGACGATCGTGGAGTCGGGCATCGACATCTCCAACGCCAACACCCTGATCGTGGAGCGCGGTGACAACTTCGGCCTGTCGCAGCTGCACCAGCTGCGCGGCCGGGTGGGCCGCAGCCGTGAGCGCGGTTACGCCTATTTCCTGTATCCGCCGGAGAAGCCGCTGACCGAGACGGCGCACGAGCGGCTGGCCACCATCGCCCAGCACACGGAGATGGGCGCGGGCATGTACGTGGCGATGAAGGACCTGGAGATCCGCGGCGCGGGCAATCTGCTCGGCGGGGAGCAGTCGGGTCACATCGCGGGCGTCGGCTTCGACCTCTACATCCGCATGGTCGGCGAGGCGGTGGCCGACTACCGCGCGTCGCTGGAGGGCGGTGTGGAGGAGGAGGCGCCGCTGGAGGTGAAGATCGAGCTGCCGGTCGACGCGCACGTCCCGCACGACTACGCGCCGGGTGAGCGGCTGCGCCTGGCGGCGTACCGGGCGATCGCCTCGGCCAACAGCGAGGAGGACGTCCGCGCGGTCCGCGAGGAGCTCACCGACCGCTACGGCAAGCTGCCGGAGCCGGTGGAGAATCTGCTGCTGGTCGCGGGTCTGCGGATGCTGGCGCGCGCGTGCGGCGTCTCGGACATCACGCTCCAGGGCGCGAACGTGCGCTTCGGCCCGGTGGAGCTGCGGGAGTCGCGGGAGCTGCGGCTGAAGCGGCTCTATCCGCGTACGGTCATGAAGCCCGCGACGCAGCAGATCCTGGTGCCGCGCCCGGCGACCCGCCCGATCGGCGGGAAGCCTCTGGTGGGGCGGGAACTGCTGGCGTGGACGGGCGAGTTCCTGACGACGATCCTGGGGTGAGCGGCTAAGGCCTGTCCGGCGGATCTTGTGGTCGGTTCTGCGGGCGGTGTCGCCCGCACCACCGCTGCGCGGCGGTGTCCTCAAGCGCCGGACGGGCTGGATGTGGCTGATGCGGGTGCGCAATCCAGCCCGTGGGGGCACCTCTGGGGGGAGGCAGACGGCCCGCAGAACCGACCACAAGATCCGCCGGACAGGCCCTAAACCCGCTGGAGCACGGCGTAGCCGCCGTCGCTGCCGAGGAGGGCGTAGCGGGCGCCGGGGTGCAGTTTCTCGGCGTCGGCCACGAGGTCGGCGGGCGGTCTGCCGTCGAGGACGTGCTGGGCGACGTAGTCGGGGGTGATGCCGCGGGTGTCGCCGATCCAGAAGACGCGGCAGCGGCCCGCGAGCCGGCTTATGGGGCCCACGTCGGACTCGACGGTGGCGTCGTCGGGTATGCGGGCGAGGAGCTTCTCGGCGGCGTGCACGCTCGCGGGCACGCGGTAGGTCTCGCCCTGGGTGAGGGAGTAGAGCGGCAGCGAGGCGGTGAGCGCGAGCGCCGCGGCGAGGACGGCGCCGGGCAGGTGGTGCGCGTAGGAGCGCAGCCAGGGCCGCCGGTCGCGGCTCGCGCCGGTGAGCGCGTCGGTGAGGGCGATGAAGACGACGGGCATGAGGACGGCGCTGTAGTGCCAGTCGGTGGCCCAGTAGTGCTCGTCGTGGGAGACGAACCGCCAGCCCAGGGTGGGCAGGGCGACGATCAGCACGGGTGAGCGCAGGGCGAGCAGCCCGGTGGTGGGCAGCAGGGTCCACAGCAGGGTGCGCACCGCGGTGTCGAGGGGGATGACGGGGGCGGGGCCGTCGCCGCCCTTGAGCTTGTTCCAGTAGTCGTACGCGCCGCCGCTGTTGAAGGCCGGGATGATCACGCCGAGGGTGAGGGCGGTGGCGGCGAGCCCGAAGGCGAGCAGGCCCACGGCGAGGGCGGTCGCGTGGGTGTCGCGGGTGCCGCCGGTCCGCTTCCGGTCGCCGTGCAGCCGGATCAGGATGAGCGCGCCGATGGCGGCGGCGGTGATGCCGAGGTCCTCCTTGACGAGGACGAGGGGCGCGGCCCACCATGCCGCGGCCCGCCATCGCTTGCGGACGACGGCTTCCAGGGAGAACGCCAGCAGCGGCATGGCGAACGCGATCTCGTGGAAGTCGAAGTCGACGGCCCGCTGGACTCCCCAGGAGAGTCCGTACGCGATGCCGACGGCCAGTCCCCGCTTGCGGCCCAGCAGCCCGGCGGCGAGCCGGGTGACGGGTATCGCGGAGAGGGCGAACAGCGCGGCCTGGACGACGAGCAGGGTGACGGGGGAGGGGAAGAGCCGGTAGAAGGGTGCGACGAGCGCGGTGACCGGGCTGAAGTGGTCGCCGAGGATGTTGGTGCCGGGGCCCTTGAGGTCGGCTATGGGTGCCTGGAGGTGGGCGTAGCCGCGTATCGCCTGTTCGAAGATGCCCAGGTCCCAGGACATGGTGAGCATCCTGCGGTGCCGGCACACGGACAGCGCGGTGAAGAGGACGAAGAGGGTGCCGGCCAGCCAGTACGGGTCGAGCCGGGGTGCGCGCGGGCCGGTGGTGCGGGGGCGGGCGGCGGGTGCTTCCTCGGCCGCGCGCCGGGCGGGTGCCGGTCCGGTGGCGGCTGCGGCCGGGTCCATGCGTGTTCCCTCTTCTTCTCCGGCGGTTTCCTCCCCGGACTTCCCGGGGCCTCAGTGAAGTGTCCAGGATGCCGCGCGCGCCTGTGGCGGCTGCCGGAAAGTTCCGTGCGGGGACCGTCGGGGCGGGGCCGTCCTCCTGGGAAGGACGAGGGGCCGCCGCGTGCGGTTGGCTCCGATCCGGCCGGTCTTGGTGCGGTGCCGCGTGCGGTCAGGCGGTCTTCTTCCAGGCGGCGCAGCCGTTGGTCTTGAAGTACGCGTCCTGGGGGGTGATCGTCACGATGCCGCTGCCGGTGATGTTCTCGTTGGCCTCGATGGAGTCCATGCCGTGCAGGGCGTCCTTGTCGCGCTCCCAGTAGCAGCCGGACTTGTTGCCGTCGGCCTTGTAGGTGCCGGGGGCGATGTCGACGCCGACGCGGTACATGCCGTTGCCGGGGACCTCGCTCTTGGGGGTGCCGCTCTTCTCGTCGGTGACGAGGTTCCAGCCCTTGCAGCCGCGGGTCTTGAAGAGCTTGTCGCCGTCGGCGATGGTCACGTAGGCGGGCCCCACGACGTTGTCGTTGGCGAGGATCGAGTCCATCTCGCCCTTGGAGTCCTTGGCCCGTTCCCAGTAGCAGCCGAGCTTGTTGCCGGTGGAGCGGTAGGTGCCGGGCTTGACGTCCTTGCCGATCTGGTAGGTGCCGCTGCCGGACATGTCGGCCTTCTTCTTGACGCTGTCGCTGTTCTTGTCGGCGCTCTTGTCCGTGGCGTTCCCGGCGTCGGTGCCCTTGCCGGCGGACGCGGCGGTGGGCTTGTCGTCCCCGTCGCCGCCTCCGGCCGCCGCGCTGCCGATGGCGATCACGGCGACGAGGGCGCCGGCGCCGGTGAGCACCTTGTGCCGGGCGAACCAGCTGCGCTGCTTGGGCTGGGGGTGGGCGTGGTGAGCCATCACTGACACCTTTCGGCGTGGGGAAGTTCGTGAACCGATAGGTCAATGACAGCAGAAGCTGTGAACCGAGTCAACAAGATTCACAATGATGGGTCGGTTCACGCCTGTGAAGGGGGGTGCCCCGCCTCCGCGGGTATGCTCGGCACCTCAGCGAATGGCTCGGAGACGATGGGGAGGAGCCCGGTGCCGGACAGCGCAGCCGAGGTGACCGCGGCCGGGATCGCCCGGCTGGCCGGAGTGGGCCGGGCGGCGGTCAGCAACTGGCGGCGCCGCCACGCCGACTTCCCGCAGCCCGTCGGCGGCACCGAGACCAGCCCCGCCTTCGCCCTCGCCGAGGTCGAGGACTGGCTGCGCCGCCAGGGCAAGCTCGCCGAGGTCTCCCCGGAGGAACGGACCTGGCAGCAGCTCACCGGCCACCCCGCAGGAGCGGCCACCGCCCTCCGGCACGCGGGCGCCGTCCTCCTCCTCGTCCGCGACCGGCCCACCACCTGGCTCGGCCTGGCCGCCCTCACCGATCCCGCGCTCGCCGAGGAACTGCCCGCCGCCCTGGACGCCGTGCTCACCGCCCGGCTGGGCCAGGGCCACCCCGTCGCCCTGCCCACCGCCGCCGAACTGGCCGCCTCCACCGCCCTCGTACGCGGCGCCGCCGAACTCGCCGCGCAGCGCGGCGCCGGCGGGGTCTACGAGTTCCTGCTAGGCCGCCACCTCGACGCCAACCCCCGGCAGTACACCCTCACCCCGCAGGGCCCGGCCGAGCTGATGGCCGCCCTCGCCCTGGGCACCGGCACCGGCCGCCGGGAGAAGGGCACCGTCCTCGACCCGGCCTGCGGCACCGGCGGCCTGCTGCACGCGGCGGCGCATCCCGTCGGCGCCCCCGGGGCCGCCGCCGTCCACGGCCAGGAGCTCGACCCCGACCTCGCCGCGCTCACCGCGCTCCGCCTCGCCCTGCACACCGACGCCCCCGTGCGCGTCCACGCGGGCGACAGCCTGCGCGCCGACGCCTTCACCGGGACCGCCGCCGACGCCGTCCTGTGCCACCCGCCCTTCAACGAGCGCAACTGGGGCCACGAGGAGCTGGCCTACGACCCCCGCTGGGAGTACGGCTTCCCCGCCCGCACCGAGTCCGAGCTCGCCTGGGTCCAGCACGCCCTCGCCCGGCTGCGCGACGGCGGCACCGCCGTCCTGCTGATGCCCCCGGCCGCCGCGTCCCGCCGCTCCGGCCGCCGCATCCGCGCCGACCTGCTGCGCCGCGGCGCCCTCCGCGCCGTCGTCGCCCTGCCCGCCGGCGCCGCCCCGCCCTACGGCATCCCCCTGCACCTGTGGGTGCTGCGCCGCCCCGACGCCCGGCAGTCACCCGCCCCGCACGTCCTGCTCGTCGACACCGCGGGCGCCGCGCCCACCGCCGCCGCGGGCCGTGACAAGCTGCCCTGGCAGACGGTGCGGAGCGCCGTGCTCGACGCCTGGGCGGACTTCGACCGCGACGGCACCGTCCCCGAACAGCCCGGCCGCTGCCGCTCCCTGCCCGTCATCGACCTGCTCGACGACGACGTGGACCTCGCCCCCGCCCGCCACCTCCCGCCGCCCGCGCCCGGCGGCGGCACCGCCGAGCTCGCCGACGTCCACGACCGGCTCACCCTCGCCCTGCGCCGCACCGCCGAACTCGCCCCCGGCCGGCCCGCCGACCCCGCGGGACCGGCCCGCTGGCCCACCACCACCGTCGGCGAACTCGCCCGCGCCGGAGCCCTGGTGCTGCGCGCGGGCGGCCCCGGCACCGCGCCTGGCCCCGACGGGACGGCCCCGCCCGTCCTCACCGACCACGACGTGAAATACGGAGGCGCACCCTCCGGCACCCTCCCCGAAGGCCCGGCCGAGGAGCCCGTCCTCCTCCGCCGCGACGACGTCGTCGTGCCCGTGCTCGGCGACGTCACCGCCGCCCGCGTCGTCGACGAGGCCACCGCCGGAGCCGCCCTCGGGCGCGGGCTGTTCCTGCTGCGCACCGACCCCGCCGCCCTCGACCCCTGGTTCCTCGCCGGGTTCCTGCGCGGCACCGCGGGCCGCCGCCAGGCCAGCAGCTACGCCTCCACCGCCACCCGCCTCGACGTCCGCCGCCTCCAGGTGCCCCGCATGCCCGCGGCCGACCAGCGCCGCTACGGCGAACGCTTCCGCGCCGTCGCCGCCTTCGAGGAGGCCCTGCGCCAGGCCGAACGGCTCGGCGAACACCTCGTCCAGGGGCTCTACGACGGGCTGGCGGACGGCACCGTCCGGCCGGAGTGATCTGTCGCACCGTCCGATCCGTACAACTGGGGCGGCCCCGCCGGAGTCGTAGATAGGCTCAGGTACAACCAGGACCCCAGGAGCAGCAATGAACGGCCCAGGCCACACGCCGCCTCGGCGCCCCAGCGGGGCGACAGTGATCACCATCCGGGTGGTCGTCGTCGTGCTCACCGTGTGCACGGTGGGGATCCTGTGCTGGGTCCCGGTGCTCCGGCTCGCCATCGTGCGCCGACGGGCCCGGGACTGGGCGCTGTTCTGGACCGTGCTGGTGGCGTCTGTCGTCCTGCTGTCGATGATGCGCAAGTCCCTGTCCGGCACCGGCTGGGACGACGCGGGGCTGGCCGGCCTGCTGCTCCTCGCCGCGGCCACGCTCACCCTCTACATCCGCACCGACACCAGGATCCAGCGCGAGGCGGACGGCGGCCCGGAGCCCGTGGCGGCACCGGCAGCCCCGGCCGTGCCGTACGGCTACGGCTACCCGCCGCAGCCGTACGGCCCGCACGTCCACCAGCAGCTGACGCAGCCTCAATACGTGATGCCCCTTCAGCCGGGGCCCGCCCCGCGGAACATGGACGAGCCGCGCCACTCCGCCCCCCAGCCCCCGCCCCCGCGCCGCCCCCGGCACGCGCGCCCGCAGCCCACGCCCGAGTCGGCGCAGGCCGTGACCGCGGACCAGGCGCCCCCGCTGCCCGGCCCGCCACAGCCCCCGCCGCGCCCCCACCGGCCCCAGCGCATCGACCAGGTGCGCGCCGAGCTGGACGAACTCAGTGATCTGCTCCGCAGGGAGCCCCGGGACCGCAGGGAGCACGACCGGTGAACGGCCGCGTCATCGCCGGACGCTACGAACTGTCCACCGTCATCGGCCAAGGCGGCATGGGCCAGGTCTGGACCGCCTACGACCGCCGCCTGGACCGCCGCGTCGCCGTGAAGCTGCTGCGCCCCGACCGGATGGCCGGGACCGAGGGCGCCGACGAGATGCGCCGCCGCTTCGTCCGCGAGTGCCGCGTCACCGCGCAGGTCGACCACCGAGGGCTGGTCACCGTCCACGACGCGGGCAGCGACGGCGAGGAGCTCTACCTCGTCATGCAGTACGTCGAGGGCGCCGACCTCGCCGACCACCTCGCCGAGCACGATCCCTACCCCTGGCAGTGGGCCGTCTCGGTGGCCGCGCAGCTGTGCTCGGTGCTCTCCGCCGTGCACGCCGTGCCCATCGTCCACCGCGATCTCAAGCCCCGGAACGTCATGGTCCGCCCGGACGGCTCCGTGCTCGTCCTCGACCTCGGCGTCGCGGCCGTCCTCGACACCGACACCACCCGGCTGACCCGCACCGGCTCACCCATCGGCAGCCCCGCCTACATGGCCCCCGAACAGGCCATGGGCGGCGCGGTCGGCCCGTACACCGACCTCTACGCGCTGGGCGTGCTGCTGCACGAACTCCTCAGCGGCGAGGTCCCGTTCGCCGGATCCACCGCCCTGGGCGTGCTGCACCGCCACCTCTACGAGCCGCCCGTACCCGTACGCAGACTCCGCCCCGAGGTGCCGCAGGCCCTCGAAGAGCTCGTCCTGCGGCTGCTCGCCAAGGACCCGCTGCACCGGCTCGCCGACGCCCAGGAGGCCTACCGGGCCCTCGCCCCGCTGCTGCCCGTGCCGGGCGCGGCGGGCGGCCCGCCGTCCGGGCCGATGAACCCCACCCGCCCCTTCCTCCTGCCGCACGCGCCCTGGCCCGAACGGGCCCCCGCCGCCTCCGCCCCCGCGCAGCCCGCCGCGACCGCGCTCGTCGGCCCGCCGCCCCCGGCCCCCAGCGGCCCCGACGTCGCCGAGGCCGTGGAAGAGGTCAAGCGCCTGCTCGACCAGGGCGGCATCACCCAGGCCGTCGACCTCCTCGGCGCCATCCTCCCGGCCGCCGCGGCGGAACACGGCGAGCGCTCCACGGTCGTCCGGACCCTGCGCAAGCAGTACGCCGCCACCTTGATGGACGACGGGCAGTACCGCCGCGCCCTGCCCGAACTGCGGCTGCTCGCCCAGGAGTACGCGCAGGACAGCGGCCCGCACGCCGCCCGGCAGGTGCTGCGCTTCCAGTACGAGGCCGCCCAGTGCCTGGAGCAACTCGGCGAGGCCGTCGCCGCCCTGACGGAGTACCGCGCGCTGCTCCCGCTCTTCGAGAACCACCCCGACGACCCCGCCACCCCGCTGGAGATCCGCCGCAGGACAGGCCATCTGCTGCTGTCCCTCGGCGACCGGCAGGCCGCGCACGACACGCTCGCCGCCCTCCTCCACGACGCGGAACGGCTGCACGGACCGCACCACCCGCTGCCCGCCGAGATCAGGCACACCCTCCAGTGGCTGGGCCGGGTGCGGGCCTGAAGCAGGTCCCGAACACCTCAACCACCCACGAATCGTTGGTCGTACGGGTGGCCCGGATCACAGGGACTCCCTACCATCGATCACCACCAGGTCCAGGTACCGCACGATCTCTGCCGGGAGGCTCCATGATCCGCCGAAGGACCGCGCTCTCCGTCTCCGCCGTCGCCCTCCTCGCCGCGGCCCCGGCCCTCACCGCCTGCGGCTCCGCCCCGCACCCGGGCGCCGCGGCCGTCGTGGGCAAGGACCGGATCACCGTCACCCAGCTCCAGAGCCAGGTGGCGGACGTACGCGACGCGCAGCGGTCCTCCCCGCAGGGGCAGCAGCTCACGGCCAACAGCGCCCGGCTGGGCCAGGACACCCTCGTCCGGCTCATCCAGTACCGCATCGTCGCCCGGGCCGGCGCGGACAACGGCATCGCCGTCACCCGCCGCGAGCTCCAGGAGCAGCGCGCGGCCGTCGAGCGGGCCAACGGCGGCGCGGACGCGGTGCGCGCCCGCTTCCTGACCCTCGGCATCGCCCCCGACCAGATCGACCAGGCCCTGACGATGGACCTCACACGCGCGAAACTCGACGCGAAGTTCGGGACGGCGCGGACGAACGACATCCTCATGCGGACGTCCGACGCGATGCGGGTCGATGTCAACCCGCGCTACGGCGTCTGGGACGCGAAGCGGGGGACGGCGCAGCCGCTGCAGGAACCGTGGCTGCGCCCGGAGCCTCCGGCTGCGAACCCGGCGTAGCCGCCTGCCGTCTGTCGCCTGCGGCGGGCTTTTTCCCCAGCCCCGCCCCTTCCCGAAACTGGGGCGCGTGCCCCAGGCCCCCGAGCGCGGGTCCGTTGCCGCCTGCGGCGGGGGCGGCCTGCGGCCGCGTCCTCAATCGCCGGACGGGCTGGATGGTGCGGACCGTAGCCAGCGAAATCAGCCCGTCCGGCGATTGAGGACAACGCGCGAAGCGTGTTGCGGGGTCTGGGGGCTTGCCCCCAGTTTCGGGAAGGGGCGGGTAGGGGAAAAGCCCGCCGCAGGCGGCCGCGCACCCGCCCCAAGGGCCCGCGGCGGAGCCGCACATCAGACGCAGCCGGGAAGGGGCGGGGCTGGGGAAGAAGCCCGCCGCAGGCGGAAGCCACCCCCACCGGCCCCACGAACCGCCCCCGCGCGAAGCGTACGCTCGACACCGTGAACGACTCCGGCCGCATCATCCTGCTCACGACCAGCCACCGCGTAGCCCCCGGCCTCCTCTCCTGGCCCGCCTGGGAGGCTCTGCGCACAGCCGATCGCGTGCTCTGCGCCGACCCCGCCCACCCGCAGCTCCCCTATCTCAGGGAAGCCGGCGTCGAGGTGGAGCACGCCACCGCCACCGCCCGCGAGCTCGTGGACCACTGCGTGGCGGGCGGCGGCCGGGACGTCGTCGTCCTCACCACCGCCGAGGGCGACTCCGCGCTCACCGACGGCCTGGCCCGGCTCGCCGGCTCCGGGCGCGAGGACATGCCGGCGCTGGAGCTGCTCCCCGGCGCGTACGACCTGCCCGGCGCCCGGCTCCTCGACCTCGTGCAGGTCATGGACCGGATCCGGGCCGCCTGCCCGTGGACCGGCATCCGCACCCACGAGGACCTCGCGAAGTACGGGCTGGAGGAGATGTACGAGCTCCTGGAGGCCATCGAGACCGGCGACCGGGAAGCGCTGCGCGAGGAGCTCGGCGACGTGCTGCTCCAGGTCGTCTTCCATGCGCGGATCGCCCAGGACGACCCCGACGAGCCGTTCTCCGTCGACGACGTGGCGGGCACGATCGTCGACAAGCTCGTCCACCGCCACCCGCACGTCTTCGGCGACGAGAGCGCCGAGACCCCGGAGGACGTCAAGGCGCACTGGCTGCGGACGAAGGCGGACGAGAAGCGCCGCGACTCGGTCACCGAGGGCGTCCCGCTGGGGCAGCCCGCCCTCGCCCTCGCCGCGAAGCTGGCCTCCCGGGTCCGTACGGAGGGCATCGGCGTCACCCTCCCGTCCGGCGACGGCGTCGGCTACGAACTGCTGGCCCTGGCGGCCCGCGCCGAAGCGGACGGCGTGGACCCGGAGACGGCCCTGCGAGCGGCGGCCCGCACCTACCGCGACGCGATCCGCGCGGCGGAGCGCGCCGGGTGACACCGGGCCCAGGGCGCCTGGACACCCGTTCGGCCTAGATGTCGACTTGTCCTGGGGGTCGGCGGGTACCCGAGTTCCATGCGCATCGAGTACACCGACCTCGCCGCCCCCGACTGGCTCGGGGGCATCGTCCAGTTCATCGTCGGCATCTGCGTCGTCGCCCTGCTGATCCTGGCCGTCGTCTACGGCTTCCGGAAGCGCGACAAGGAGCCACCCCCGCCGTCCCAGCCCCAGCGGCGCTCGGGCGCCTGGCAGACACGTCAGGAACACGACACGGGCCCGGAGTCGCCCGACCACGGGCCGGGGCACAACGACGAGAACGGCGTGATCGGCTACGTCACCGAACACCGCGAATCCGACAAACTCCTCCCCGAGGCGGACGGGGAACGCGTCCTCCCGCACGAGGTGCGGAACCCCGGCAGCCACGCCGAGGAACTCACCGAGGAACGCAAGAAGTGGAACCCGGGCGGCAGCGGCGGCTTCGGCAGCGGCGGCGGAGGCCACACGTAGGCCCTGCCGGGCGTGTCCTCAATCGCCGGACGGGCTGGGTGGTGCGGACCGTAGCCAGCGCAGTCAGCCCGTCCGGCGTTTGAGGACAACGCGCGAAGCGTGTTGCTGGGGGTCTGGGGCGCAGCCCCGGTTTCGGGAAGGGGCGGGGTAGGGGAACAAAGCGCCGCAGGCGCAACCCGGCCCGCAGTCGTGGGGGGGCTGGGGCGCAGCCCCCCACGCGGCGGAGCCGCACATCAGACGCAGCCGGGAAGGGGCGGGGCTGGGGAGAAAGCCCGCCGCAGGCGCCGGGCCGACCCGTGGTCGTCGGGACAGGCCGCCCCCACCCACCCGGTAGCGTCAGCAGACGTGCACGAGAACCAAACCGCCATCCCCACCCTCTTCACCTGGGAATTCGCCGCAGACCCGTACCCCACGTACGCCTGGCTCCGCGAGAACGCCCCCGTCCACCGCACCGCGCTCCCCAGCGGCGTGGACGCCTGGCTGGTGACCCGCTACGCCGACGCCCGGCAGGCGCTCGCCGACCAGCGGCTGTCGAAGAACCCCGTGCACCACAGCGAGTCCGCGCACGGCAAGGGGAAGGTCGGCATCCCGGGCGAGCGCAGCGCCAATCTGATGACGCACCTGCTCAACATCGACCCGCCGGACCACACCCGGCTGCGCCGGCTCGTGTCCAAGGCGTTCACGCCGGGGCGGGTCGCCGAGTTCGCGCCGCGCGTCCAGGAGCTGACCGACGGGCTCATCGACGACTTCTGCGCGAGGGGGAGCGCCGACCTCATCCACGAGTTCGCCTTTCCCCTCCCCATCTATGCGATCTGCGACCTGCTCGGTGTGCCGGCCGAGGACCAGGACGACTTCCGCGACTGGGCGGGCATGATGATCCGCCACGGCGGCGGCCCGCGCGGCGGCGTCGCCCGCGCGGTGAAGAAGATGCGCACCTATCTGGCGGAACTGATCCACCGAAAGCGGGAGAACCCCGGCGAGGATCTGATTTCTGGTCTGATCCGGGCAAGTGACCACGGCGAGCACCTCACCGAGAACGAGGCCGCGGCCATGGCCTTCATCCTGCTCTTTGCGGGTTTCGAAACAACTGTGAACCTGATCGGTAACGGTGTCCACGCCCTCCTGCGCAATCCGGAGCAGCGCGCGCGGCTCCAACTGGCCCTCGCCGAAGGGGACGAGAGCCTGCTCGCCACCGGTGTGGAGGAACTGCTGCGGTACGACGGCCCGGTGGAGCTCGCCACCTGGCGGTTCGCCAAGCAGGAGCTGACGATCGGCGGTCAGCGCATCGCCGAGGGGGACCCCGTGCTCGTGGTCCTCGCGGCCGCCGACCGGGACCCGGAACGGTTCGCCGAGCCCGACACCCTCGACCTCTCCCGGTCCGACAACCAGCACCTCGGATACGGGCACGGAATCCACTACTGCCTGGGCGCCCCGCTGGCCCGGCTGGAGGGCAGGACCGCGCTCGCGACACTGCTGCGGCGCCTCCCTGACCTGCGGCTTTCTGTCGATCCTGAGGAGTTGCGGTGGCGCGGCGGGCTCATCATGCGCGGACTGCGCACGCTGCCGGTCGAGTTCGAGACACGCGCCGGGTGACCCTGCGTCAACTGTCGTGACCACCGCGTGACCTGCGCTACACCGGCTTGTGACTCGTGGGGCCGGTGGCTATGTTCGACCACCATATTCGCCGTCACACGAGAGGCCATCGCATGCGCTCCGGGAACGGTCGACATCGTCGCCCCCGTCAGGTACCCGCCGTCGTGGTCGCAGCGGGGGTGACGGGGTCCGCCCTCGCCATGCCGCTGCTCGCGGCCACCGGCGCCAACGCCGCCGACGCCCCCACGTGGGACCGCGTCGCCCAGTGCGAGAGCGGCGGGACGTGGAGCACCAACTCCGGCAACGGCTCCTACGGCGGTCTGCAGATGACCCAGGAGCTGTGGGAGCAGTACGGGGGCCGCGCGTACGCGCCGCGCCCCGACCTCGCCAGCCGGCAGCAGCAGATCGCCGTCGCCGAGCAGGTCCTGAACGCCGGCGCGAGCCCCTGGCAGGCGTGCGGCTCCGCCGCGGGCCTCGCCAAGGACGGCAAGGCTCCGGAAGTGACCCCCGGCAGCACCAAGGCGCCGACGGACGACGCGCCCGCGCCGCGTGCACCGGAGCGCACTCCCTCCGCACCCGCGACGGGCGGCTCCGCGCCGTCGGACTCCACCGCTTCCCCGGCTGCCCCGGCCTCACCGTCGGCAAACCCGGACGCGAAGCCTTCTCCCGGGACCCCTTCGCCCTCCGCGGGCGACAGGGACGGGAAGCCCGAAGGCGGCAAGCACCGCAAGGACCCGAGCGGCCCCACGAGCGGCCCGGCGAACAGTCCCACGACCGGCCCGACAACCGGACCCACGGGCGACCCCACCGAAATCCCCACGTCGGGCGCGCCGTCCACGCAGAAGCCCGCCGACCCGTCCACCGGCACACCGGCGCCCGCGGACTCCGCGTCCCCGCACGCGCCGTCCACCGACAGCCCGGAGACCGGCTCCGGTCAGGGTTCCGGCCAGGGTTCCGGTTCGGGCTCGGGCAAGCACCGTGCCGAGCCGCCGCGTTCGGGCGACGAGGGCCGTGCCTCGCGCGGCGGTGGCGACGCCCGTACGGACAAGCCCGCCGCCGGGGACTACACGGTGCGGCCCGGTGACAATCTGTCAGTCATCGCGGAGGCTCACTCCGTTAACGGTGGATGGCAATCGCTGTACCAGCGCAACGAGAAAGTTGTCGGTTCCGATCCCGATCTGATCCTTCCTGGTCAGCGGCTTGAGGTCGGCAAATAGCCCGACAGTTCGGGGGGAATGTCCGTTCCAGTCGAAAGTGAGACATGGGTCTCGTTGAAGTTCCGCGGAACGGTCCCCTCCAAAACTTGGCACACCCGCTCCCACCTGCGGAAATGTCAGGTTTCTATGGGTAACAAGAGGCAACTGTGGCTGGAAAGAGGGGTTTGAACCCGTCGGCCCGGAGTGCTTACCGTCATGACCGCTCGCCACCGCGAGCACCACGGTCGCCACGCCGAATCCTGCCGGCGACCGGCGGAGTCGTCGCGCAAGCGCCGTAGGCAGGAGCGGGGGAACCAAGGTAGGCGCCGGAACGGTCCGCTGGGACCGGGACGGCTTGGGGTGAAGCCGAGTGTGCTCGCACACGAGGCCGGGCGAACTCACAGCCCGAACCCGACAGCTCACCTCGTAGGCGTCGGTGAGGAAACGACTCATGTCCAAGGGCAAGCACCGTCGTCCGTCCAAGGCCGTCCGCATCGTCACGCTCGCCGGTGTCACCGGCGCCGCGGTCGCGGCCCCGCTGATGATCGCGACCTCCGCGAACGCCGCCTCCGTCTCCACCTGGGACAAGGTCGCCCAGTGCGAGTCCGGCGGTAACTGGTCCATCAACACCGGCAACGGCTACTACGGCGGCCTGCAGTTCTCGCAGTCCTCCTGGAACGCCGCCGGCGGTCAGAGCTACGCCGACCGAGCCGACCACGCCAGCAAGTCCCAGCAGATCGCCGTCGCCGAGAAGCTCCTCGCCATGCAGGGCCCCGGTGCCTGGGGCTGTGCCGGCGCGGGCAACCTGAGCTCCGGTGGCGCGAAGGCCGACGTCGACACCTCCGACGACTCGTCCTCCGCCTCGCACGGCACCTCCACCAAGTCGCACGCCGACCGCAGCGAGCGCCAGGCCGCGCCGAAGAAGACCGCCCCGAAGCACGCCGCTCCGCAGGCGCAGAGCTCCGACGAGGACGAGTCCGAGGCCGCCCCGGCCCCGAAGCAGACCGCGCCGAAGCACGCCGCCCCGAAGCCCGTGCAGAAGGGCGACGGCGAGTACGAGGTCAAGGAAGGCGACACCCTCGGCAAGATCGCCGACGCCAACAAGGTCAAGGGTGGCTGGGAGAAGCTCTACGACCTCAACAAGGACGTCGTCGACAACGCGGACCTGATCTTCCCGGGCCAGCAGCTGCACCTCAGCTGATCCGGTGGGTGCGGTGGCTCACGCCGCACCCGTACCGCGCACGGCGACACCGCCCCGCTCCGACGCGAACCCCGAGCCGCGCCGGAGCGGGGCTCTGTCTTTCCGCGGGCTCGGCCCCCGGGCCCCCAGACCCCCGAAGCACGCTTCGCTACGGTCCGCACGATTCAGCCCGTCCGGCGTTTGAGGACGTGGCCGCAGGCCGCTCCCGCCGCAGGCGGCAACAGACCGGTAGCCGGGGGTCTGGGGCACGCGCCCCAGTTCGGGAAGGGGCGGGGTGGGGAACGAGCCCGCCGCAGGCGGAAAAGCAAACCCGCACCCAAGCCCGGCCCACTTCATCGCTCAGCGAACACCATTCGCCCCATTACCTCGCCACTTGCTCCAAATTTCCGGCCGTGGGGCGTCCCGACGGCAGGGTGAGCCCCCGCCGCCCGTTAGGCTCGTGCTCGCAGAACTCCAGACACACACGAAGGAGACCCTCGTGCCGTCCATCGACGTCGTCGTAGCTCGCGAGATCCTCGACTCGCGAGGCAACCCCACGGTCGAGGTCGAGGTCGGCCTCGACGACGGCTCCACGGGCCGTGCCGCCGTGCCGTCCGGTGCCTCGACCGGTGCCTTCGAGGCCATCGAGCTCCGTGACGGTGACAAGAACCGTTACCTCGGCAAGGGCGTCGAGAAGGCCGTGCTGGCCGTCATCGAGCAGATCGGCCCGGAGCTCGTCGGCTACGACGCCACCGAGCAGCGCCTGATCGACCAGGCCATGTTCGACCTGGACGCCACCGAGAACAAGGGCTCGCTCGGCGCCAACGCCATCCTCGGCGTCTCCCTCGCCGTGGCGCACGCCGCGTCCGAGGCCTCCGACCTGCCGCTGTTCCGCTACCTGGGCGGCCCGAACGCGCACCTGCTGCCCGTTCCGATGATGAACATCCTCAACGGTGGGTCGCACGCCGACTCCAACGTGGACATCCAGGAGTTCATGATCGCTCCGATCGGCGCGGAGTCCTTCTCCGAGGCCCTGCGCTGGGGCGCCGAGGTCTACCACACCCTCAAGTCCGTGCTGAAGGCCAAGGGCCTGTCCACCGGCCTCGGCGACGAGGGCGGCTTCGCCCCGAACCTGGGCTCCAACCGCGAGGCCCTCGACCTCATCCTCGAGGCCATCAAGCAGGCCGGTTACACCCCCGGCCAGGACATCGCGCTCGCCCTGGACGTCGCCGCCTCCGAGTTCTACAAGGACGGCTCGTACAACTTCGAGGGCAAGTCCCGCTCGGCCTCCGAGATGACGGACTACTACGCCGAGCTCGTCGCCGCGTACCCGCTGGTCTCCATCGAGGACCCGCTGTTCGAGGACGACTGGGACGGCTGGAAGACCCTCACCGGCCGCCTCGGCGACAAGGTGCAGATCGTCGGCGACGACCTGTTCGTCACCAACCCCGAGCGCCTCGGCCGCGGCATCGAGGAGGGCGCCGCCAACGCCCTGCTGGTCAAGGTCAACCAGATCGGCTCGCTGACCGAGACCCTCGACGCCGTCGAGCTGGCCCAGCGCAACGGCTTCAAGTGCATGATGTCGCACCGCTCCGGCGAGACCGAGGACGTCACCATCGCCGACCTCGCCGTCGCCACCAACTGCGGCCAGATCAAGACCGGTGCCCCGGCCCGCTCCGAGCGCGTCGCGAAGTACAACCAGCTGCTGCGCATCGAGGAGATCCTCGACGACGCCGCGGTCTACGCGGGCCGCAGCGCCTTCCCGCGCTTCAAGGGCTGACACCCGCCGGGGGCCGAAACCCCCGGGTGATATCCACAGCCTCACCACGTCCCCGGCCACGGTCCCGTACCGTGGCCGGGGACGTACGTTCGTCAACGAGGCTGTCGAGGGACCACGGGGAGGCGAAGTGGCGGGCGACCGGTTCTCGACCGCGGCCAGACTCAAGGCGCTGGTGCGGGGCCCGCGGGCCCGGGTGTACCGCGCGCGGACCCGCCGCCGCGGCAGGCTCACCGGGCGCGCGGCGCTGCTCGCGCTCGTCGTCTGCTCCCTGGTCGTCGCCCTCGCCTATCCCATGCGCCAATGGGTCACCCAGCGCTCGGACATCGCCGGCCAGCGCCAGCGCACCGAGCAGGCCCGCAAGCAGGTGCAGCGGCTGCTGGACGAGAAGGCGCGCCTGGAGGACCCGGCGTACGTCGAGCAGCAGGCCCGTGAGCACCTGCACTACCTCCGCCCCGGCGAGACCGGCTACAGCGTGGTCGACGGCAGCGCCGCCGCCCGGCGGCCCAAGGACCAGGGTGCCGCCGACCGGCCCTGGTACAGCAACCTCTGGGACGGCGTGGACCAGGCCGACGCCTCGGACGCCCCGGGCGCCGGCCGCTGACCGCGTCCCCTCCCATCGGGCTTCCCCCCCACCGAGCTTCACCGAGACCTCCATCGAGACCGAGTACGAGCGAGCACATGGACACCCCTCCTCCGAAGACCGAGCCCACCGAGCCCACCGACGCGGACATCGCGGCGTTCAAGGAGCAGCTGGGCCGCCCGCCGCGCGGGCTGCGCGCCATCGCCCACCGCTGCCCGTGCGGCAACCCCGACGTCGTCGAGACCCAGCCGCGGCTGGAGGACGGCACGCCCTTCCCGACGCTCTTCTACCTGACCTGCCCGCGCGCGGCCTCCGCGATCGGCACGCTGGAGGCGGACGGCGTCATGAAGGAGATGACGGAGCGTCTGAAGACCGACCCGGAGCTCGCCGCGGCGTACGAGAAGGCGCACGAGGACTACATCACGCGCCGTGACGCGATCGAGGTCCTGGAGGGCTTCCCCAGCGCCGGCGGCATGCCGGACCGCGTCAAGTGCCTGCACGTGCTCGTGGGCCACTCGCTGGCCGCCGGCCCGGGCGTCAACCCGCTGGGCGACGAGGCGATCGCCATGCTCCCCGAGTGGTGGGCCAAGGGCCCGTGCGTCAGCCCGTGCGGGGGCGAGGAGAAGTGACCCGCGTAGCCGCCGTCGACTGCGGCACGAACTCCATCCGGCTGCTCGTCGCCGACCTCGACCCGGTGACCGGTGAGCTCACCGAGCTGGACCGGCGGATGCGGATCGTCCGGCTCGGCCAGGGCGTGGACCGCACGGGCCGGCTGGCGGAGGAGGCGCTGGAGCGCACGTTCGCCGCGTGCCGGGAGTACGCGGAGGTGATCCGCGACCTGAAGGCCGAGCGGACCCGCTTCGTGGCGACCTCCGCGTCCCGCGACGCGGAGAACCGCGAGGAGTTCGTGCGCGGGATCGTGGAGATCCTGGGCGTGGAGCCCGAGGTGATCAGCGGTGACCAGGAGGCGGAGTTCTCCTTCACCGGCGCGACCAGGGAGCTCGCCGGCCGCGCCGACCTGGACAGGCCGTTCCTGGTCGTGGACATCGGCGGCGGCTCCACGGAGTTCGTCGTCGGCGACGCCCACGTCCGGGCTGCGCGCAGCGTGGACGTCGGCTGCGTCCGCATGACCGAGCGTCACCTCGCGGCGGACGGCGCGCTCGTCGACCCCCCGTCGGCCGACGGGCTCGCCGCGATACGGGCCGACGTCGAGGCGGCGCTGGACCTCGCGGAGGAGACGGTGCCGCTGCGCGAGGCGCGCACCCTCGTCGGCCTGGCCGGGTCGGTCACCACGGTCGCGGCCATCGCGCTGGGGCTGCCGGAGTACGACTCGGAGGCGGTCCACCACGCGCGGATCTCCCTGGAGCGGGTCCGGGAGATCACCGACATGCTGCTGACGTCGACGCACGAGCAGCGCGAGGCGATCCCGGTGCTGCACCCGGGCCGTATCGACGTGATCGCGGCGGGCGCGCTGGTGCTCCGCTCGGTGATGGAGCGGGCGGGCGCCCAGGAGGTCGTGGTGAGCGAGCACGACATCCTGGACGGCATCGCGTGGAGCGTCGCCTGAGAGGCCGCCGAAGGGTCGCGCAGGGGGTCTGCCGGACGAGCCGTCCACGGAGTGCCGGAAGACCGTTCCGGCCACCGTCGAGAAGACCGAGA
>NZ_JBFBBD010000059.1:0-44376 GCF_040689515.1 Streptomyces sp. NPDC051173 | reverse complement strand
GCAGCCTGTTGGCGATCCTCGTCGCTTCGCCGGCCAGGTCGTCGTCGAAACCCACGATCATCTCCATCTCCGCGACCGCCTCGTCGGCAAGCTCGCCCCCAGTTTCGGGAAGGGGCGGGGCTGGGGAACAAAGCCCGCCGCTGGGGGCACCTCCCAGCGGTAGCTGGGGGAGCAACGGACCCGCAGCCGGAAGGCCAAGGCGGAGCCAACGGCAAAGTCATGACCGTCATTCGATACGCACATGACACCGCCCCACCCACACCGCTACCTTCACAAGCGTCGCCGCAACACCCAGGAGCCGCCCGTGAAGACCGCCGAGAACGAGACCCGCACCGGCCTGCTGTGCAGCGTCGCCGCCTACACGATCTGGGGGCTCTTCCCCCTCTACTGGCCCCTGTTGGAGCCGGCCGGAGCCGGTGAGATCCTCGCCCACCGCATGGTGTGGTCGCTCGCGACCGTGCTCGTCGTGCTCACCGTGACCAAGCGCTGGGACTGGATACGGCCGCTGCTCCGGCAGCCGAAGCGGCTCGGGATGATCGCGCTCGGCGCGGGCCTGATATCCGTGAACTGGGGCGTCTACATCTGGGGCGTCAACTCCGGGCACGTCGTCGAGACGTCGATGGGCTACTTCTTCAACCCCCTGGTCAGCATCGCCTTCGGCGTCCTCGTGCTGCGCGAGCGGCTGCGGTCCCTGCAGTGGGTGGCGGTCGGGGTCGGCGCGGCCGCGGTCGTGGTCATGGCCGTCGCGTACGGGAAGCCGCCGTGGATCGCGCTGACGCTGGCCATCTCCTTCAGCACCTACGGCCTGGTCAAGAAGAAGGTCGGGCTGGGCGGCCTGGAGTCGATGGCGGCCGAGACGGCCGTGCAGTTCCTGCCCGCCCTCGGCTTCCTGCTGTTCCTGGGCGGAAGCGGCGGCAGCACGTACGCGAGCGAGGGCACCGGACACGCCCTGCTGCTGATGGGCACCGGCGCGATCACCGCCCTGCCGCTCATCTGCTTCGGCATCGCCGCCGTGCGGCTGCCGCTGTCGGTGATGGGGATGGTGCAGTACCTCGCGCCGGTCTTCCAGTTCGCCCTGGGCCTGCTGGTCTTCCACGAGTCGATGCCCGCGGAGCGGTGGGCGGGCTTCGCCCTGATCTGGCTGGCGCTGGCGCTGCTCACCTGGGACGCGCTGCGTACGGCCCGTACCGCCCGGGTCGCGCTGCGGGCCGCGCGGCGGAAGGCGGCGGCCAACGTTCACACAGAAATCACAGACGCCACACAGGCAACAGAAACACCTGAAGCCACAGCTCAGGGCCGGTAGGGCACGCCCGATATCCGGAAAGCGGTGTTCGGTGTCCGAAATCCGCCCTTGACTCCCCTCACAGGGGCCCCCAACATCATGGCCACGTCAAATGAGTCGGGAGCCCCCCATGCTTGAACTCCACGGACCGACCCGCAGACGCCGCGCCGTAGCCCTCCTGGCCACCGGCGCGGCCCTCGCCGCCACCCTCCTCGGCACGGCCTCCGGCGCGGCCGACGCGGTCCCCACCACCGCGACCGTCGCCGGAAGCACCTTCAGGACGAAGGCCGCCGCGCCCACCATCCCCGTCGCCAACGTCAAGGCCCACCTCAACCAGCTCCAGTCGATAGCCAACGCCAACAACGGCAACCGCGCGCACGGCCGCAGCGGCTACAAGGCGTCGCTCGACTATGTGAAGGGCAAGCTGGACGCCGCCGGATTCACCACCACCGTGCAGCAGTTCAGCGCCAACGGCGCCACCGGCTACAACCTCATCGCCGACTGGCCCGGTGGCGACACCGACCACGTCGTCTTCGCCGGCTCGCACCTGGACTCCGTCTCCGCGGGCCCCGGCATCAACGACAACGGCTCCGGCTCGGCCGGTGTCCTCGAAGTCGCCCTCGCCGTCGCCCGCGAGGGCTACAAGCCCGACAAGCACCTGCGGTTCGGCTGGTGGGGCGCCGAGGAGCTCGGCATGGTCGGGTCGCAGAACTACGTCGACAAGCTGTCCTCCGCCGACCGGTCAAAGATCGACGCCTATCTGAACTTCGACATGATCGGCTCGCCCAACCCCGGCTACTACGTCTACGGCTACGACTCCGGCCTCCAGAGCCTCTTCGAGAAGTGGTTCGCCGCGAAGAACATCGCCACCGAGGTCGACCACGAGGGCGACGGCCGCTCGGACCACGCGCCGTTCCAGAACGTCGGCATACCCGTCGGCGGGCTCTTCAGCGGGGCCGACTACATCAAGACCGACGACCAGGCGCAGAAGTGGGGCGGCACGGCGGGGCAGGCGTTCGACGCGTGCTATCACCGGTCGTGCGACACGTTTGCGAATCTGGACGACACGGCGCTCGGGACGAACACGGATGCGATCGCCGGGGCGGTCTGGTCTTTGAGCGGCTCGTAGGCAGCCGCCTGCGGCGGGCTTTTTCCCCTACCCGCCCCTTCCCGAACTGGGGGCAAGCCCCCAGACCCCGAAGCACGCTTCGCGCGCTGTCCTCAAGCGCCGGACGGGCTGGATATGCGGGCTACGGTCCGCACCATCCAGCCCGTCCGGCGTTTGAGGACACGCGGCGCAGCCGCGTTGGGGTCCGGGGTCTCCCCGGTTTCGGGAAGGGGCGGGGCTGGGGAAAAACCCGCCGCAGGCGCAAGCCGACCCGCTCACACCGCCACGTCACGCGCCGTGAACCTCGCCCAAGCCGCCGAGCCGAACACCGCCGCGTACAGCGCCTGAAGCCGCAGATTGTCCAGCAACTGGTCCCAGTACACCGGCTCCCGCAACAGATCCGAGAAGCTCAGCCAGTAGTGCGGGAAGAGATACGGCTGCACCGCGTGCAGCTGCGGGAACTGGTCGAGGATCTGGACCGTGATCAGCAGACCCACCGTCGTGGCCATGGCCGCGATGCCGCTGTTGGTGAGCGTGGAGACGAACAGGCCGACTGCCGCGACCCCGATCAGCGACAGCGCGACGACCCCGGCGATGGCCAGCGCGCGCAGCATCCCCTCCCCGAAGGACACGGTCGTCCCGCTGATGAGGGTGACCTCGCCCAGAGGGAAGAGCAGCGCCCCCACCGCCAGCGCGGAGAGGGTGACGATGAGGGTGGCCGCGAGGCAGAAGACCAGTGTCGACGCGTACTTGGCGCACAGCAGCCGGGTGCGTCCGGCGGGGGCGACGAGGAGATAGCGCAGGGTGCCCGAGTTCGCCTCCCCGGCTATGGAGTCGCCCGCGACCACGCCTATCGCCATCGGCAGGAAGAACGGCAGGGTCGCGGCGAGCGAGGTGAAGACGAGGAAGAGGCCGTTGTTGGTGACCTGGTTGATGAACGCCGGGCCGCCCCCGCCGCCCTCGTGACCGACCGTGCCACCGCCCCTGGTCTCGATCTTCACGGCGATGCCGACGAGCACCGGCACGGCCGCGAGCACGCCCAGCAGGGCGATCGTCCGCCACCGCCGGAACACCGTCCCCACCTCGCTGCGGAAGAGGGACAGCTGCCACAGCGGACTCACCGCCCGGGGCCCGGCCGCCGTCATGGTGTCAGCCCGCGACATCGAAGCCCTCCCCGGTGAGCGCCACGAACGCGTCCTCCAGCGAGGCGCGTTCGGTACCGAAGGCCCGGACCCGCACCCGGGCGTGGACGAGCGCGGCGCTGAGGTCCGCGAGGTCGGGCGGCGGGGTGCCCTCGGGCGGCTCCCCGGTGGGGAGTTCGCCGGTGACGCGGTCGTCCACGACGACGAGATCGGTCACGCCGTGCTCCTTGAGGACGCGCACGGCGTCCGCGGTGTCGGGGGTGGTGATGGCCAGCCGGCCACGCGTCGAGGAGGCGAGGTCCGCGACCGTGCCCTGGGTGAGCAGCCGCCCCTGGGCCATGACGGCGGCGTGAGTGCAGACCTGCTCGATCTCGTCCAGGAGGTGCGAGGAGAGGAAGATCGTGGTGCCCTCGGCGGCGAGCTCCCTGACGAGCCCACGGATCTCCCGCATGCCCTGCGGGTCCAGGCCGTTGGTCGGCTCGTCCAGGACGAGCAGTTCGCGCGGCTGGAGCAGGGCCGCGGCCAGCCCGAGGCGCTGCTTCATGCCCAGGGAGTACGCGCGTGCCTTCTTGCCGGCCGCGGCGACGAGCCCCACCCGGTCGAGCGCCGCGTCCACCCGGGCGGCACGGGTACGGGGATCGGCGGTCGGGTCGGCGGCGTCGAAGCGCACGAGGTTGTCGCGCCCGGACAGGAAGCCGTAGAGCGCCGGGCCCTCGATCAGCGCGCCCACCCGGGGCAGCACGCGGCGGGCGGCGCGCGGCATCGGCTCCCCCAGCACCTCGGCCGAGCCGGAGGTCGGCTCGATGAGCCCCATGAGCATGCGGATGGTGGTGGTCTTCCCCGAGCCGTTGGGCCCGAGGAAGCCGAAGACGCTCCCGCGCGGCACGGTGAGGTCGAGCCCGTCCACGGCGAGCTGGCCGCCGCGGTAGCGCTTGGTCAGGGAGCGGGTGTGGACGGCGGCGTCCGAAGACGCACGCCCGGAAGATCCTGGCACCCGTTCTCCTCTCGTCACACCGGTGCCGAGCACCCGCGGCCGGCCCCGTGGGACCGGCCGCGGGCCGTGCCTACTTCGCGGCCTTGATGAGCGCTTCCTTCGTCACCGCGCCCGCGTACACGTGGCCGTCGTCCGTCATCAGGACGTTGACGAGGCGGGTGCTGAAGACGTGGCCCGAGCCGAAGGGGCCCGAGACCTTGGTGCCGAGGGTGTCCAGGAGGGCACCGGCACCGCCGGCGTTCTTGCCGAGACCGCCCTTCGCGCCCTTGGCGTCCTTGACGCCCTTGGTCTCGCCGGCCGGCATCTTGAACTGGGCGATGGACGTCCAGCTCTTGCCCACCACGTCGAGGCCCGACAGCTCGGCCGGGGTGCCCTTGTGGTCCCGCTGCTGTCCCGCGCCCTCGGCCTTGTCCTCGGTGACCTTGGCGCCCTTGGGCGGCGTGAAGTCGAAGGTCTTCGCACCCGGTTTGGCGAAGTCCACCTTGGTGAAGGCCGCGTCGATCGCCGCCTTGCCGCCTCCCTTCGGAGAGAGCGTGAACTTCAGCGGCACACCGGTCTTGGCGTCCACCGCGATCCGGACCGCGTCCACCGTCGACTCCTGGGCCTTCGGCTTGACGACCAGCTGATAGGCGTCCCGCCCGGCCACCTTGGCCGTGCCGTCGACCGAGACCGCCGTCGAGTCGTCCACGGCGGCGAGGGCCTTCTTGGCCAGCTCCTGCGGCGACGCGCCCTTCAGCTCCGCCGGGCCCCCGTGTACCCCTTCATGGCCGCCGTCGCCCTTGCCGCGCGGGGCGGTGGAGTGGTGGACGGTGTTGCTGCCGCTGTCGTACGCCCAGACCTGGTCGCCGTTGCGGATCACGCTGTACTCCGCCGCGGACTCGACGATCGACACGCGCTGCTTGTCGGGGCCGTCGACGGCGACCCGCAGCGTGTGCGAACCCGAGGCGAGCTCGGTGAGCTTGGCCTGCGGGGAGACGTCCGCGCCGCCCGCCTTCCCGCCATGGCCCGCGCCCAGGGAGCCGAGCGAGGCGCCGCCCGGCAGCGACGGCAGGCCCAGGTCGGTGGTCACCTTCACCGAGCCGGACATCTGCTGCACGTCCGACTTGGCGACCTTGGCTATCAGGTCCTCCGCGCTGATCTTCGGCAGATCGGGGTCACCGCTCTTGGCCAGCGCCGGGACGAGCCCGATCGTGGCCGCCGCGAGGCCCGCCACCGCGACCGGAACGGCGTAGCGGACCGCTTTGCGGCGCCCCGGCGAGCGGGGGCCTTCCGGGCTCTCGGTGCCCTGGGTCGGTTCATTCCGTGCCATCAGCCATTACCTCCGTCGTCGGCGCCCCCCGGGCCGCTTCTCATTGTGGCCCTGCCGCTGGTTGGTGGAGCAGTGTCAATTCTGCTCAATGCGCTGCGGTCCGGCATCAGCCGACGGGAGCAACTCCGCGTACCTCTTGGGTATGACGGGGTGTTGGTGCGGGTTGCTGGCGCCTGCGGCGGGCTTTGTTCCCCAGCCCCGCCCCTTCCCGAAACTGGGGGCAAGCCCCCAGACCCCGAAGCACGCTTCGCGCGCTGTCCTCAAACTCCCCCAGCTACCGCTGGGAGGTGCCCCCAACGGGCTGGGCATGCGGGCTACGGTCCGCACCATCCAGCCCGTCCGGCGATTGAGGACGCGCCCGCAGGGCGCTCCCGCCGCAGGCGGCAGCGAACCCGCACCCAACCCCGGTCAACCAGCCCGGTGCACGACCGCGTCGCAGAGGTCTTCCAGAGCCGACTTCGCGAAACCCTCCGGCAGGGGGGCCAGGATCGCGCGGGCCTCCTCCGCGTAGCGCACCGTGTCGCGTCGCGCCTGCTCCAGCGCCGGGTGGGCGCGCAGGCGGCGCAGCACCTCGGCGTGCACGGCGTCGTCGGTGAGGTCGCCGTCGAGGAGCTCGCACAGCCGGCGGTCCTCCGCCGAGCCGCTCGCGGCCGCCTGGGCACGCAGGTGCAGCACCGGCAGCGTGGGGATGCCCTCGCGCAGGTCCGTGCCGGGCGTCTTGCCGGACTCGTGGGAGTCGCTGGCGATGTCGAGGACGTCGTCGGCGAGCTGGAAGGCGATGCCGAGCCGCTCGCCGTAGTGGGTGAGGATGTCGACGGTGTGCTCGTCGGCGCCGGACATCATCGCGCCGTACCGCCCGGAGACGGCGATCAGCGAGCCGGTCTTGCCCGCGAGCACGTCGAGGTAGTGCTCGATGGGGTCGCGGCCGTCGCGCGGACCGGCCGTCTCCAGGATCTGACCGGTGACCAGCCGCTCGAACGCCTCGGCCTGGATGCGGACGGCCTCCGGGCCCAGGTCGGCGAGGATGTACGAGGCCCTGGAGAAGAGGAAGTCCCCGGTGAGGACGGCCACGGAGTTGCCCCAGCGGGCGTTGGCGCTGTCGACGCCGCGCCGCACCTCCGCCTCGTCCATGACGTCGTCGTGGTAGAGCGTGGCCAGGTGGGTGAGCTCGGCGACGACGGCCGAGGGCACGATGCCCGGGGCGTGCGGGTCGCCGAACTGCGCGGCGAGCATCACCAGCAGCGGGCGGAACCGCTTGCCGCCGGCCCGGACGAGGTGCTGGGCCGCCTCGGTGATGAAGGGCACGTCGCTCTTGGTGGCCTCCAGGAGGCCCTCCTCGACGGCGGCCAAACCGGCCTGGACATCGGCTTCAAGAGCCTGGTCCCGCACGTTCAGCCCAAAAGGCCCGACGACGGTCACGAGGGGTACTCCTGTCTGCCTGCGAACACGGGGATTGTCGATGTGTCGCTGTCTCCACCGAAAGTCAGCGTATCCGGTCGGCTGTCGATCACCGTGGGCGCCTTCCCGGTCGACCGGACGTGTGCCCCGTTATGTACTCGCTCATCCCCCGGCGGCGGGCCTCCCGGCCCCTTGACACGGGCCCCTGCCGCGACCCGGCCACCCGTCGTCCGGCGACGGAAGGGTCCGGTTCCGGCCACTCCCGGAACCGGACCCGTCCGGCGGCGCGACCCCGCCTCACGAAAGGGCGCCCACCGCCTTCGCCAGCCGTGGCGACGCGTACTCCGTGCCGCAGACGAACCGCATCACCGGCCCGTAGCTCGCCGCCGCCGGGAGGCCCGTGAAGAACAGGCCCGGGACCGACGAGTGGTAGCCGGGGCCCAGCCGGGGGCCGCCCGCGCCGACCGCGAGCCTGGTCCGCAGGCCGTGGCCGAGGAAGTCGAGGGCGGCCAGGTCGACGTGATAGCCGGTCGCCGCGAGGACGTGGTCCGCGGCGAGCTCCCCCTCGGTGGACCCGTCGGGCCCGGCGAGGGCCAGCACCGGACGGCCGTCCTCCACCCTGGCCCTGACGATGTTCTTGCCCTCCGTGACCCGCACCCGGCCGATGAAGCGGTCCCGCAGCCACCAGGCGCCGAGCGGCCCGAGCACCCGCTGGACGAGGTATTTCCGGGCCGGCGCCGGGAGCTTGCGGAAGCCGTCCGCGTAGTACGAGAACGCGTACAGCGACCAGGCCCGCCCGAACGGGGTGTCCGGCTTCAGCGGCGACTGCCCGTCCGGCGCCGCCCCGAAGCGCACCGCGCCCCGGCGCCGCGCGAGCACCCGCACCGACGCGGCCCCGCCGTCCGCCAGCAGCACGGCGCTCTCCAGCGCCGACTGCCCGGCGCCGACGACCACGACGTCGCGCCCGGCGAACCGCGAGAGGTCCTCGTGCTGCGAGCTGTGCGAGACGGGGCCGCTCGCCGACGGGCCGTCCGGCACGGCCGCGGCCAGCTCGGCCGGCAGCCGCGCGAACCCGCTGAGCCCGGTCGCGACGACCACGGCGCGGGCCGCGAACTGCTCGCCGGAGTCCAGCTTCAGCTCGAAGCCGCTGGACCGGCGGTCCACGGACACCACCCGCACCTGCTCCAGGTCCGGCACCAGGCGCTCCTGGAACCACAGGCCGTAGCGGGCGAAGGTCTCGACCGGGATGGCGTCCCAGTCCGATTCGTACCGCCGCTCCCCCACGTCACGGCAGAAGTCGAGCAGCGTGTGCCCCGGTTGGGGCGCGTCGATGCTCGACGCCACCGGGGTGGACTTCAGCAGCATTCCGGCGGGCATGTGCTCCCGCCAGCTCACCATCGGCGAACCGAAGACACGGGTCGCTATGCCGTGTGCCCTCAGGTGGGCGGCGGTCGACAGTCCGTACGGACCGGCACCGATCACTACAACGGGAAGTGTCACGAGTCCCCTCCCAGGGCGTTGCTTGCTCGACTTGCTCGACTTACTCGGAGAGAGCGGCGGCACGCCTGGAGCGCCACAGCTGCCAGAGGTGCCGAACGCCCGGCCTGACGAACCGGGCGAGCATGGTGAAGAACGGCTTCATGTCGTCCCGGGCGGCCCAGGCCAGCTCCGTGCCGCTCGCCCGCGCGGGCGCGTGCGGGGTGGTGTAGCCGCTGCGGCGGTAGGCGGCGAGGGCCGGCAGGTCGATGTTCTCGACGACGAACCGGCGGCCCGCGAGCTGCTCCCCCTCGGGGACCTTGAGCCCGGTCAGGTCGAGGTGCTGGGCGCGGACGACGTCCACGCCCGCCTCGCTCTCGAAGAGGCGGAACTGGGCGCCCATCCGGGGGTTGAAGTCCAGGAGTTTGTAGCGGCCGTCACGCCGGTCGAAGCGCCAGTCCAGGTCGATGATCCCGCTGAAGCCGATCTGTTTGATGAACTGGGCCGCCATATCGGCCAGTTCGGGGTTGTCGACGACGTACGCGTTGGCCGTCATGCCCGCGTGCGGCGGCCAGGAGCGCACCTTGACGCCGGTGAACATCGCGAGCGGGGTGCTCTCCGCGTCGAAATACGCGTGCACGATCCAGTCCTCGGCCTGCTCGCGGGGGAGGTATTCCTGGAGGATCACCCCGGGCGAGGGGCCCCAGCCGCGCGCCAGGGCCAGCAGTTCGCGGGGGCCGGCGATCCGGGTGGTGCCGTGCACGGCGGGCCTGCGGCGCCGCTCGAACGCCTCGCGGTTCTTCGCCACCAGCGGGAAGCGGGCGCGCGCCGCGTACTCCTCGATCTCCTCGTACGAGGAGGGGAAGAGGGCCTCCGGGGAGGGCACCCCGTGCTCCACGCAGAGCTCGTGCAGCCCCTGCTTGCTCGCGAGACGGCGGGGCAACTCCCGGTCCACCGACGGGAAGAGGAAGCTCTCCGACAACTGCTCGGCGTGCTCGGCGACGAGGACGGCCGCCTCCTCGTCGGTGGGCAGCAGCACGGCGGGGCGGCCGATGGACCGGCCGATGTCCAGCAGCCCCTCGACGAGCTCCTCGGGGCGCTCGCGACCCGTGGTCGGCCAGACGAAACCACCACGCAGATAACGGGATACGGCGGCGGGGGTCCAGCGGTCCTCGGTGATGGCGTACATCGGGATCCCGAGTCTGCCGAGGCTGCGGATGGCGCCGACCCCGCCGTGGTGCAGGGGGTAGTCGCCGATCTTCATGATGAGCCCCGGAACGGACCGGTCCGCCGCGATGGGCGTGTGCCTGCTCGCCACCAGCATCCCCCTTGGCCACTCAGCCGCAGCGGCCCCCCACTGTGCGTGACCTGATTAAGGACGCTACTTCGGAATTACCGCTTCCAGCAAGGAATTACCGGACATTGCTCGCCCTTTAGTGAGCGGTCGGACAGCGGTTCGGGCGCGCTCGCCGGAGGCCGTTCCGAGCCGGTGCGGACGGCGTTCGAAGCGGTGCTCACCCCCTGTCCGCGCGCGCGGCGCGCACGCCCCTCACCACCCCTTTCGGTCACCCCTTGCCTGGTGGCCGCCAGCACGTAATGTGGGCACGGACGGTCACCAGACGTCCTGGAGAGAGCGAGGCAGCGTCCCATGCCCCAGCACAGCCCCCGCGAGCTTCCCGAAGGCGACCCCTTCGGCGCGGCCACCCTCCCGTACGGCGTCTTCACGACGCCCGACGCCCCGGAGCGCCGCCGGATCGGCGTCCGCCACGGCGCACACGTCCTCGACGCCGCCGCGGCCGCCGCCGCGCACGGCTCGGCGTACGCGGAGCTGCTGGACCGGCCGACGCTCAACCCCCTGCTCGCCGCGGGCCGCTCCGCGTGGCAGGGCGTCCGCGCGGAGATCCGCGGCTGGCTGGACGGGGAGCACTTCCACCCGCTGGACGAGGTGACGCTGCACCTGCCCTTCGAGGTCGCCGACTACGTCGACTTCTACGCCAGCGAGCACCACGCCACCAACGTCGGCCGCATCTTCCGGCCCGACGGCGACCCGCTCACCCCCAACTGGAAGCACCTGCCGATCGGTTACCACGGCCGGGCCGGCACGGTCGTGGTCTCCGGCACCGACGTGATCCGCCCCCAGGGGCAGCGGCGGACGCCGGACGGGCCGGTGTTCGGACCGTCGACGCGCCTCGACATCGAGGCCGAGGTCGGCTTCGTCGTCGGCACGCCCGCGCCGCCGAACACCCCGGTGCCCCTCGGCGACTTCCGCGAGCACGTCTTCGGCGTGTGCCTGGTCAACGACTGGTCGGCGCGCGACATCCAGGCGTGGGAGTACGTTCCCCTGGGCCCGTTCCTCGGCAAGTCCTTCGCGACGTCCGTCTCGGCCTGGATCACCCCGCTCGACGCCTTCGACGAGGCGCGCACCGCGCCGCCGGAGCGCACCCACCCGCTGCTGCCCTACCTCGACGACTCCGCGGCGGAGCCGGGCGGCATCGACCTGCGCATCGAGGTGACGATCAACGGCGAGACGGTCTCCCGGCCGCCCTTCGCCTCCATGTACTGGACGGCGGCCCAGCAGCTCGCCCATATGACCGTCAACGGCGCCTCGTTGCGCACCGGCGACCTCTTCGCGTCCGGCACGGTCAGCGGGCCCGACCCCGACCAGCGCGGCTGCCTGCTGGAGCTCACCGAGGGCAAGGGCCCCTGGCTGGAGGACGGCGACGAGGTCACCCTCACCGCCTGGGCTCCCGGACCGGACGGCGCCCGCATCGGCCTCGGCGAGGTCACCGGCAGGATCACCCCGGCGCGCACGTCCGGGTCATGACCGGCCGCGCCGCCTCGGACCTCACGCTGCCCGAGGAACTGCTGCTGCTCTCCTTCGATCCGGCCACCGGACGCAGGCTGTGCCGGCATCGCTTCCTCCAGTACGGCGTGGCCGGGGCGGTGCTCGTCGAACTGGAGCTGGCCGGGCGGATAGTGGAGGAGCACGGCCGCCCCACGGTGACCAACCCCGCGCCCCCGCGGGACCCCCTGCTGGCCGCGGCCTTCGCCACGCTGCCCGAGCCCGGCAAGGGCCGGGCCGGCCGGGGGCCCCGGGCGACCTCCTGGGTGCGCCGCACCTCGCGCGGCCTGGAGGAGCCCTGGCTGCGGCGGCTGGTGGAGCGGGGCGCGCTGCGCCCCGAGCGTGTGAAGGTGCTCGGCCTCTTCCCCGGTACGCGCTTCCCCGCGGGGTCCGCCGAGCGGACCACCGAGGCCCGTGAGCACTTGGCCGCGGCCGTCCGTACGGGCTTCGCCGAGCCGCGCGGCCGCGCCCTGGCCGCCCTCCTCGCCGCCACCGGCGCGGCCCGCCGCCTCTGCCCCGGCCCCGGCGGGCGGCCGACGCGCAGGGCGATGCGGCAGCTGGTGCGCGCGGAGTGGCCGGCGTTCGCGGTGTGGCGCAACGTGCAGCGCGACCGGTCCGCGGACGGCGGCTGACGCCCCTCCGGAGCGGTGGATCAGGACTGCTAATTTGTCGTGTCCAGATCCACTACGGAGGAGCGAGCGCACGTGCGCAAGGCAGTACAGATCACGGGGGCGGCGATCATCGCCGCTGTGCTGATGACCGGTTGCGGCAGCCAGAGCGACGACGGGGACAAGAACAAGTCCGCCTCACCGCCGCCTTCCGCGCCGGCCAAGCCCGCGGACCCGGCCGCCCAGGCCCCGGCCAAGGGCGGCACCGTCAAGGCCGCCGACCTCAAGGGTGGCTGGTCGAAGGGGAAGCTGATGGACAAGAGCATGCTGATCCTGTCCTTCTCCGGGAACATGGTGATGCTGAGCGGGAAGACGGCCTGCTCCGGCACCGTCGTCGACAGCACCCAGCCGGTCACCATCGACATCACCCACTGCCAGGACGGCAGCACCGAATACACCAAGGGCACCGTCAAGAGCGTGGACGCCAAGACGCTCACGGTGGCGTGGGCCTCCGGCAAGGAGGACGTCCTCACCAAGGCCGTGGACGCGGACGGCAAGCCCGCCGTCCCGGTGCCGGGCGCACCGGGCAAGCTCGGAGGCTGACACACACCGCTGCCCGGCACCCCCACGGGGTGCCGGGCAGCGCGTCCGCCGCCTCCGGCGGCTACCGCACGAACACCCCCGCCTGGCCCGCCAGATCGAGGAAGTACTGCGGGGCGACACCGAGGACGAGCGTGACCGCCACCCCGACTGCGATCGCCGTCGAAGTGAGGGCGCTGGGCACGGCCACGGTCGGCCCGTCGGCCTTCGGCTCGCTGAAGAACATCAGCACGATCACCCGGATGTAGAAGAACGCGGCGATCGCCGAGGACAGCACACCGACGATGACCAGCGGCGCCGCGCCGCCCTGCGCCGCCGCCTTGAAGACCGCGAACTTCCCGGTGAAGCCGCTGGTCAGCGGGATGCCCGCGAAGGCGAGCAGGAAGACCGCGAAGACGGCCGCGACCAGGGGCGAACGGCGGCCGAGACCGGCCCACTTGGACAGGTGCGTCGCCTCGCCGCCCGCGTCGCGCACCAGCGTCACCACCGCGAAGGCGCCCAGGGTCACGAAGGAGTACGCCGCCAGATAGAAGAGGACGGAGGAGACCCCGTCCGGGCTGACGGCGATGACACCGGCGAGGATGAACCCGGCGTGCGCGATCGAGGAGTAGGCGAGGAGCCGCTTCACATCCGTCTGGGTGACGGCGACGATCGCGCCCACCAGCATGGTGATGATCGCGACGCCCCACATCACCGGGCGCCAGTCCCAGCGCAGCCCCGGCAGGACCACGTACAGCAGGCGCAGCAGCGCGCCGAAGGCGGCGACCTTGGTGGCGGCGGCCATGAAGCCCGTCACCGGTGTGGGGGCGCCCTGATAGACGTCGGGGGTCCACATGTGGAAGGGCACCGCGCCCACCTTGAACAGCAGCCCCATCAGCACCAGCGCCCCGCCGATCAGCAGCAGCGCGTCGTTGCCCGTGGTCGAGGCGAGGGCGGGGTCGACCGTCCTGACCGTGCCGTCGATCACGTCGGCGATCCCGGCGTACGTGACGGTGCCTGCGTAGCCGTAGAGCAGCGCCACCCCGAACAGCAGGAAGGCCGAGGAGAAGGCGCCGAGCAGGAAGTACTTGACCGCCGCCTCCTGGGACAGCAGCCGCTGGCGGCGGGCGAGCGCGCACAGCACGTACAGCGGGAGGGAGAAGACCTCCAGCGCGATGAAGAGGGTCAGCAGGTCGTTCGCGGCGGGGAAGACGAGCATGCCCGCGACCGCGAAGAGCGCGACGGGGAAGATCTCGGTGGTGGTGAACCCCGCCTTGACGGCGGCCTGTTCGGCCTCGCCGCCCGGCACGGCGGCGCCCTGCGCGACGAAGGAGTCGACGTGCCTGCCGTGCGCCTTCGGGTCCAGCCGCCGCTCGGCGAAGGTGAACACCGCGATCAGCGAGACCAGGAGAATGGTCCCCTGGAGGAACAGCGCCGGGCCGTCGACGGCGACGGCGCCCATGGCGGCGGCGTGCGCCTTGCCGGTGCCGTAGCCTCCGGCGGCCAGGGCGACGACGGCGGCGAACGCGGCGACGAGGCCGAGGGCGCTCAGCACGGTCTGCGCCGGATAGCGCAGGCGGCGCGGCAGGAACGCCTCCACGAGGACGCCGAGGACGGCGGCGCCGAGGACGATCAGCGTCGGTGACAGCTGGGCGTACTCGATATGGGGAGCCGGGATCTTCTTCGCCGGGTCGGCCGACATCGTCCACAGGCTGTGGACGAATGCTGCGTGACTCACTTCGCGGCCTCCACATCGTTCGTCGGGGAAGTCGGCACTTGGGGCTTGGGATCGACCTTGTGCACCTGCGACATCGTCCGGCCGACCGCCGGGTCGATGATCTGCGTCAGCGGCTTGGGGTAGACGCCGAGGAAGAGCAGCAGGGCGATCAGCGGGCCGACGACGACCAGTTCGCGCACCTTGAGGTCCGGCATGCCCCTGACGGGCTCCCGCACCGGGCCGGTCATCGTGCGCTGGTAGAGCACCAGGACGTACAGCGCGGCGAGGACGATGCCCAGCGTCGCGACGATCCCGGCCGCCGGATAGCGGCTGAAGGTGCCGACCAGGACCAGGAATTCGGAGACGAAGGGCGCGAGGCCCGGCAGCGAGAGCGTGGCCAGGCCGCCCACCAGGAACGTCCCCGCGAGGACGGGCGCGACCTTCTGCACCCCGCCGTAGTCGGCGATGAGCCGGGACCCGCGGCGGGAGATCAGGAAGCCCGCGACCAGCATCAACGCGGCTGTGGAGATGCCGTGGTTGACCATGTAGAGCGTCGCGCCGCCCTGGCCCTGGGTGGTCATCGCGAAGATGCCGAGGATGATGAAGCCGAAGTGCGAGATCGACGCGTAGGCGATCAGCCGCTTGATGTCCCGCTGGCCGACCGCGAGCAGCGCCCCGTAGAGGATGCCGATCACCGACAGCACGATGATCACCGGGGTCGCCCACTTCGACGCCTCGGGGAACAGCTGGAGGCAGAAGCGGAGCATCGCGAAGGTGCCGACCTTGTCGACCACCGCGGTGATCAGCACGGCGACGGGCGCGGTGGCCTCGCCCATGGCGTTGGGCAGCCAGGTGTGCAGCGGCCACAGCGGGGCCTTCACCGCGAAGGCGAAGAAGAAGCCGAGGAACAGGGCCCGTTCGGTGACGGTCGCGATGTGCAGCCTGCCGTCCGCCCGCGCCTGGACGATCTCCTGGAGGGAGAAGGTGCCGGTGCCGAGCTGGTGCGCGGTGACGGCGTAGAGCCCGATGACGGCGGCCAGCATGATGAGCCCGCCGACGAGGTTGTAGAGCAGGAACTTCACGGCCGCGTACGAGCGCTGGGCCGCCGTCTCCTCCTCGGTCCGGCCGCCCGCCCGGTCGCCGAAGCCGCCGATGAGGAAGTACATCGGGATCAGCATGGCTTCGAAGAAGATGTAGAAGAGGAAGACGTCGGTGGCCTCGAAGGAGATCACCACCATCGCCTCGACCATCAGGATCAGCGCGAAGAAGCCCTGGGTGGGCCGCCAGCGCCGGTTGGGCGAGGGCCCTTCGAGCGGGTCGGCGTCATGCCAGCCGGCCAGCATCACGAAGGGGATCAGCAGCGCGGCCAGGGCGATCAGCACCACGGCGATGCCGTCGACGCCGAGGTCGTAGCGCACCCCGAAGTCCTTGATCCAGGCGTGCGACTCGGTCAGCTGGAACGGCTTCCCGGAGTCCGGGTCGAACCGGGCCAGTTGCACACCCGCCAGCGCGAGCGTGGCCAGCGCGAAGCCCAGCGCGAGCCATTTGGCGGCCGTGCGGCGCGCGGCCGGGACGGCGGCGGTCACGACCGCGCCGGCCGCGGGCACCGCGGCCGTGACCGTCAGCAGGGGAAAAGACATGATCAGACCGCCCTCATCAGCAGGGTCGCGGCGATGAGCAGGGCCGCACCGCCGAACATCGAGACCGCGTACGACCGCGCGTAGCCGTTCTGGAGCCTGCGCATCCGGCCCGAGAGCCCGCCCACGGAGGCGGCCGTGCCGTTGACCACGCCGTCGACCAGCGTGTGGTCGGCGTAGACCAGGCTGCGGGTGAGGTGCTCACCGCCGCGGACCAGCACGACGTGGTTGAAGTCGTCCTGGAGCAGGTCGCGCCGGGCGGCCCGGGTGAGCACGTTCCCGCGGGGTGCCGTGACGGGGACGGGCCCGCGTCCGTACTGCGCCCAGGCGAGCGCCACCCCGAGGACGAGGACGGCCATGGTGCCGATCGTGACGGTGAGCGCGCTGACGGGGGAATGGCCCTCCGCGTGCCCGGTGACCGGCTCCAGCCACTTCAGGAAGGTGTCGTTGATGCTGAACAGCCCACCGGCGAAGACCGATCCGACAGCCAGGATCACCATGGGGATCGTCATGGTGCGCGGCGACTCGTGCGGGTGCGGGGCGTTGCCCTCCGCGTCTGGCTGCCAGCGCTTCTCGCCGAAGAAGGTCAGGATCATCACGCGCGTCATGTAGTACGCCGTGATGGCCGCGCCCAGCAGGGCCGCGCCGCCGAGGATCCAGCCCTCGGTGCCGCCCTTGGCGAAGGCGGCCTCGATGATCTTGTCCTTGGAGAAGAAGCCGGACAGGCCGGGGAAGCCGATGATGGCCAGATAGCCGAGGCCGAAGGTGACGAAGGTGACCGGCATGTACTTCCGCAGGCCGCCGTAACGCCGCATGTCGACCTCGTCGTTCATGCCGTGCATCACCGATCCGGCGCCGAGGAAGAGCCCCGCCTTGAAGAAGCCGTGGGTCACCAGGTGCATGATCGCGAAGACATAGCCGACGGGGCCGAGCCCGGCGGCGAGGATCATGTAGCCGATCTGGGACATCGTCGAGCCCGCCAGGGCCTTCTTGATGTCGTCCTTCGCGCAACCGACGATCGCACCGAAGAGGAGCGTCACCGCGCCCACCGTGACGACCGCGGTCTGGGCGTCCGGCGCCGCGTTGAAGATCGCGCCGGAGCGGGTGATCAGATAGACGCCCGCGGTCACCATCGTCGCCGCGTGGATGAGGGCCGAGACCGGTGTCGGGCCCTCCATCGCGTCGCCGAGCCAGGACTGGAGCGGCACCTGGGCGGACTTGCCGCACGCGGCGAGCAGCAGCATCAGCCCGACGGCCGTCAGCTTGCCCTCCCCCGCGCCCGCCGCGTGCCCGAGGACCGGGCCGAAGGCGAAGGAGCCGAACGTGGTGAACATCAGCATGATCGCGATGGACAGGCCCATGTCGCCGACGCGGTTGACGAGGAACGCCTTCTTGGCGGCGGTGGCCGCGCTCGGCTTGTGCTGCCAGAAGCCGATCAGCAGATACGACGCGAGGCCGACGCCCTCCCAGCCGACGTACAGCAGGAGGTAGTTGTCGGCGAGGACGAGCAGCAGCATCGCGGCGAGGAAGAGGTTCAGATAGCCGAAGAAGCGGCGCCGCCGCTCGTCGTGCTCCATATAGCCGACCGAATAGAGGTGGATCAGCGTGCCCACCCCCGTGATCAGCAGGACGAAGGTCATGGACAGCTGGTCCAGCTGGAAGCCCACGTCCGCGCGGAAGCCGCCGACCGGCACCCAGCTGAAGAGGTGCGAGGTGAGCGTGCGGTCCTCGCGGCCCTTGCCGAGCAGATCGGCGAAGAGCACCACGCCGATGGCGAAGGACACCGCCGCGAGCAGCGTGCCGATCCAGTGCCCGGCGCGGTCCAGCCGGCGGCCGCCGCACAGCAGCAGGCCCGCGCCCAGCAGGGGTGCCGCGACGAGCAGTCCGATGAGGTTCTCCACGTCAGCGTCCCCTTACAGCTTCAGCAGGGCGGCGTCGTCGACCGAGGCCGAATGGCGGGAGCGGAAGACCGACACGATGATCGCGAGGCCGATCACGACCTCGGCGGCGGCCACCACCATCGTGAAGAAGGCGATGATCTGGCCGTCCAGATTGCCGTGCAGCCGGGCGAAGGTGACGAACGCCAGGTTGCAGGCGTTCAGCATCAGCTCGACGCACATGAAGACGACGATCGCGTTCCGCCGGATGAGCACACCGGCGGCACCGATGGTGAACAACACGGCCGCCAGATAGATGTAGTTGACCGGGTTCACTTCCTGGCCTCCTTCGCGTCCTCGCCGCGGCCGCGGCCGACCCACTCCGCGGACCGCTGCTCCAGGGCCGCCAGCTCCTCCAGCGCCTCGCCGGAGACGTCGCGGATCTGGCCGCGGGAGCGCAGCGTCGGATTGACGGTGAGCTCGGCGGGGGTGCCGTCGGGCAGCAGGCCGGGGACGTCCACGGCGTTGTGCCGGGCGTAGACACCGGGGGCGGGCAGCGGCGGCAGCTGCTTGCCCGCGCGCACCCGCTCCTGGGAGCGCTCGCGCTGGCCGGGGGCCTTCTCGGTGCGCTCCCGGTGGGTGAGGACCATCGCCCCGACGGCCGCGGTGATCAGCAGCGCGCCGGTGATCTCGAAGGCGAAGACGTACTTGGTGAAGATGAGCGCCGCGAGCCCCTGCACATTGCCGCCGGAATTGGCCTGGCCGAGCCCGGTGAAGTCCTTCAGTGAGGCGTTGGCGATGCCCGCGACCAGCAGGATGCCGAAGCCGAGCGCGCAGAGTCCGGCGAGCCGGCGCTGGCCCTTGATGGTCTCCTTCAGGGAGTCGGCGGCGGTGACGCCGACGAGCATGACCACGAAGAGGAAGAGCATCATGATGGCGCCGGTGTAGACCACGATCTGGACGACGCCCAGGAAATAGGCGCCGTTGGCGAGATAGAACACCGCGAGCACGATCATGGTGCCGGCGAGCGACAGGGCGCTGTGCACGGCCTTCTTCATCAGCACCGTGGACAGCGCGCCGATGACGGCGACCGTGCCCAGCAGCCAGAACTGCACGGCCTCACCGGTGGAGGCCATGCCCGCGGCGGCGAGGGGGGCGCTCATGCCGTCCCCTCCCCCGACTGCGCGGCGGCGGTCTCCGGCGGCTGCTCGCCCTTGGAGACGGCCACTTGCCGCTCCGTCCCCGGCGCGGCCTCCGTCACCAGACCGCGGTAGTAGTCCTTCTCGGTCATGCCGGGGAAGATCGCGTGGGGGGTGTCGACCATGCGGTCCTCCAGGCCCGCGAGCAGCTCCTCCTTGGTGTAGATGAGCGATTCGCGGCTGGAGTCGGCCAGTTCGTACTCATTGGTCATGGTCAGCGCCCGGGTGGGGCACGCCTCGACGCACAGGCCGCAGAGGATGCAGCGGAGGTAGTTGATCTGATAGACGCGGCCGTAGCGCTCGCCGGGCGAATAGCGCTCCTCGTCGGTGTTGTCCGCGCCCTCGACGTAGATCGCGTCCGCCGGGCAGGCCCAGGCGCACAGCTCGCAGCCGATGCACTTCTCCAGCCCGTCCGGGTGCCGGTTGAGCTGGTGGCGGCCGTGGAAGCGTGGCGCGGTGTGCTTCTTCTCCTCCGGATACTGCTCGGTCAGCCGCTTCTTGAACATGGCCTTGAAGGTCACGCCGAAGCCGGCCACGGGGTTCTGGAAGTCAGGCACCCTCGCCCTCCTTTCCGTCTCGGGGACCGTCACTCACAGTATTGACCCCGCCACTGACAATGAGCTCGCGCTCCTGGCGCGACGGCCTGCGCGGCACGGGCGGCAGGGTCTGGCCGGGCAGCGGGGGCACGGGGAAACCGCCCGCCATCGGGTCGAACTCCCCTTGCGGAGCAGCCCCTTCCGCCTCCTCGGCACCTTCAGCGTCCCGCTCCGCCTTGGCGCCGCGGTCGCGGAAGACGTCGGTCACGAAGGACAGCAGGAGGATCGCGACGACCGCGCCGCCCACGTAGAGCACGATGCGCTGGAAGTCGTAGTGCTCGTTGCGCATGGCCCGGACGGCGGCGACGAGCATCAGCCACACCATCGAGACCGGGATGAGGACCTTCCACCCCAGCTTCATGAACTGGTCGTAGCGCAGCCGCGGCAGGGTGCCGCGCAGCCAGATGAAGAAGAACAGCAGCAGCTGGAGCTTGACGACGAACCACAGCATCGGCCACCAGCCGTGGTTCGCCCCCTCCCAGAACGCCGAGACGGGGTACGGGGCCCGCCAGCCGCCCAGGAACAGCGTCACCGCGACGGCCGAGACCGTGACCATGTTGACGTACTCGGCGAGCATGAACATCGCGAACTTGATGGAGGAGTACTCGGTGTTGAAGCCGCCGACCAGGTCGCCCTCGGACTCCGGCAGGTCGAACGGCGCCCGGTTGGTCTCCCCGACCATCGCCACGATGTAGATGATGAACGAGACCGGCAGCAGCAGGACGTACCACCGGTCGTGCTGCGCGTCCACGATCGCCGAGGTCGACATCGACCCGGAGTAGAGGAAGACCGCCGCGAAGGAGACGCCCATCGCGATCTCGTACGAGATCATCTGGGCGCACGACCGCAGGCCGCCGAGCAGCGGATAGGTCGAGCCGGAGGACCAGCCCGCGAGGACGATGCCGTAGATGCCCACCGACGCGGTGGCGAGGATGTAGAGCACGCCGATCGGCAGGTCGGTGAGCTGCATCGTGGTGCGGTGGCCGAAGATCGAGATCTCGTTGCCCGCCGGGCCGAAGGGGATCACGGCGATCGCCATGAAGGCCGGGATCGCCGCGACCACGGGCGCCAGGATGTAGACGACCTTGTCGGCCCGCTTGACGACCACGTCCTCCTTGAGCATCAGCTTGATGCCGTCCGCGAGGGACTGGAGCATGCCCCAGGGGCCGTGCCGGTTGGGGCCGATGCGCAGCTGCATCCACGCGACGACCTTGCGTTCCCAGACGATCGAGAACAGCACCGTCAGCATGACGAACGCGAAGCAGAAGACGGCCTTGACGACGATCAGCCACCACGGGTCCCGGCCGAACATCGACAGGTCCTCGGCGGCCAGTGCGTATGCCTTCACTACCGTGCCTCCGGTGTCTCGGTTCCGGTGCCGTCACCGGCGGCAGCGGCGATGCGTACGAGCTCGCCGGGGCGGGCGCCGGTGCCGTCGGTGACCCCGGTTCCCACGGAGTTGAGCGGGAGCCACACCACCCGGTCCGGCATGGGGGTGATCAGCAACGGCAGCCGCACGCTCCCGGCCGGGCCGGTCACGGCCAGCACGTCGCCGTCGCGCGCCCCCGCCTCGGCGGCGGTCGCGGCGGAGAGCCGGGCGACCGCGGCGTGCCGCGTACCGGCGAGCGCCTCGTCGCCCTCCTGGAGGCGCCCCTGGTCGAGGAGCAGCCGGTGGCCCGCGAGCACGGCCTCACCGGCGCCGGGCGGCGACAGCGGGCGCCCCGGCTCGGCGGGGTCGGCCGCGTGGGCGCCGTCCCAGGGGCCGAGGCGGTCCAGCTCCGTCCGCGCGGCGTCGACGTCCGGCAGGGCGAGGGCCACGCCCATCGCGTCGGCCAGCATGTGCAGCACCCGGACGTCCGGCGGCACATGATGACGCGTCAGCTGATCGAGCTTGATGGCGACCTCGAAGGGGCGGGCACGGCCCTCCCAGTTGAGGAACGTGCCCGCCTTCTCCTCGACCGCCGCGACCGGCAGCACCACGTCCGCCCGTTCCGTCACCTCGCTCGGCCGCTGCTCCAGGCTCACCAGGAAGCCGATGCCGTCCAGCGCGGCACGCGCGCGTGCCGGGTCCGGCAGGTCCGCGACCTCCACCCCGCCCACCAGCAGGGCGCCCAGCTCGCCGGTGGCCGCGGCCTCGACGATCTGGCCGGTGTCCCGGCCGGTGCCGCGCGGCAGGCCGGCCACCCCCCAGGCGGCCGCCGTCTCCTCGCGCGCCCGCGGGTCGGTGGCCGGGCGGCCGCCGGGCAGCAGGCCGGGCAGCGCGCCCGCCTCGATCGCGCCCCGCTCGCCGGCCCGGCGCGGGATCCACACCAGGCGCGCCCCGGTGGCACCCGCGGCCGCCAGGGCCGCGGTCAGCGCGCCCGGCACGGCCGCCAGCCGCTCGCCGACGACGATCACCGAGCCGTCCGCGCGCAGCGCCCCGGCCGCCGCCTGCCCGGCGGCATCCAGCCCGGTGGCGTCCGCCAGCGCCCGCAGCCACTCCGGCTCCGTGCCCGGCGCGGCGGGCAGCAGCGTGCCACCCGCCTTCAGCAGACCGGGAGTTGTGTGCGTGGCGAGGGAGAAGACGCGCTGCCCATGCTTGCGGTGCGCCTTGCGCAGCCGCAGGAAGACGCCGGGCGCCTCCTCCTCCGCCTCGAACCCGGCGAGCAGCACGGCGGGCGCCTGCTCCAGCGTCCGGTACGTGACCCCCGTGCCGTCCAGGTCCCGGCCCCGCCCGGCGACCCGCGCCGCGAGGAAGTCGGCCTCCTCGGCGCTGTGCGTACGCGCCCGGAAGTCCACGTCGTGCGTGTCGAGGGCGACGCGCGCGAACTTGGCGTAGGCGTAGGCGTCCTCGACCGTCAGCCGCCCGCCCGTCAGCACGCCCGCCCGGCCGCGCGCGGCGGCCAGCCCACGGGCCGCCGCCGCCAGCGCCTCGGGCCAGCTCGCGGGCTCCAGGGTGCCCCCGGCGCCGCGCACCAGCGGGGTGGTGAGCCGGTCCGGGCGCCGCGCGTAACGGAACGCGAAGCGGCCCTTGTCGCACACCCACTCCTCGTTGACCTCCGGATCGTCGGCCGCGAGGCGGCGCATCACCTTGCCGCGCCGGTGGTCCGTGCGCGTCGCGCAGCCGCCCGCGCAGTGCTCGCACACCGACGGCGAGGAGACGAGGTCGAAGGGCCGGGAGCGGAAGCGGTACGCCGCCGAGGTGAGCGCGCCCACCGGGCAGATCTGGATGGTGTTGCCGGAGAAGTACGACTGGAACGGCACGTCCTCGCCGGTGCCCACCTGCTGGAGCGCGCCCCGCTCCAGCAGCTCGATCATCGGGTCGCCCGCGATCTGCTGGGAGAAGCGGGTGCAGCGCGCGCACAGCACGCAGCGCTCGCGGTCGAGGAGCACCTGGGTGGAGATCGGCACCGGCTTCTCGAAGGTCCGCTTGCGGCCCTCGAAGCGGGAGTCGGCCTGTCCGGCGGACATCGCCTGGTTCTGCAGCGGGCACTCGCCGCCCTTGTCGCAGACGGGGCAGTCGAGCGGGTGGTTGATGAGCAGCAGCTCCATCACGCCGCGCTGCGCCTTCTCGGCGACGGGCGAGGTGAGCTGGGTCCGTACGACCATGCCGTCGGTGCAGGTGATGGTGCAGGACGCCATCGGCTTGCGCTGGCCCTCGACCTCGACGATGCACTGCCGGCAGGCCCCGGCGGGGTCGAGCAGCGGGTGGTCGCAGAACCGCGGGATCTCGATGCCGACGAGCTCGGCGGCGCGGATGACCAGCGTCCCCTTGGGCACGGAGAGCGCGATGCCGTCGATGGTGACGGAGACCAGGTCGTCCGGGGGCACCGCCGCGTTCCCTCCCCCGGAGGAAGCCGGCGTGGTGACGGTCATGCGGATACCTCCTGGTGGTTCCCGTCCGCCCACGCCGTGGACTTCGCGGGGTCGAAGGGGCAGCCCTTCCCCTTGATGTGCTGTTCGTACTCCGCGCGGAAGTACTTCAGCGAGGAGAAGATCGGGCTCGCGGCGCCGTCACCGAGCGCGCAGAAGGACTTGCCGTTGATGTTGTCGGCGATGTCGGACAGCTTGTCCAGGTCCGTCATGCGGCCCCGCCCGGCCTCGATGTCACGGAGCAACTGCACGAGCCAGTACGTGCCTTCGCGGCAGGGCGTGCACTTGCCGCAGGACTCGTGGGCGTAGAACTCGGTCCACCGGGTGACGGCCCGCACCACGCAGGTCGTCTCGTCGAAGCACTGGAGCGCCTTGGTGCCGAGCATGGATCCGGCGGCACCCACCCCCTCGTAGTCCAGGGGGACGTCGAGGTGCTCCTCGGTGAGCAGCGGGGTCGAGGAGCCGCCCGGGGTCCAGAACTTGAGCCGGTGGCCGGGGCGCATGCCGCCGCTGATGTCGAGGAGCTGGCGCAGGGTGATGCCGAGCGGCGCCTCGTACTGCCCGGGGCCCGCGACATGGCCGCTGAGGGAGTAGAGCGTGAAGCCCGGGGACTTCTCGCTGCCCATCGAACGGAACCATTCCTTGCCCCGGTTGAGGATCGCGGGAACCGACGCGATGGACTCGACGTTGTTCACCACAGTGGGGCAGGCGTAGAGACCCGCCACCGCGGGGAAGGGGGGCCGCAGCCGGGGCTGGCCGCGCCGCCCTTCGAGGGAGTCGAGGAGGGCCGTCTCCTCACCGCAGATGTAGGCGCCCGCCCCCGCGTGCACGGTGACGTCGAGGTCGAGCCCGCTGCCGAGGACGTCCCGGCCGAGGTAGCCCGCGTCGTACGCCTCGCGCACGGCCTCGTGCAGCCGCCGCAGCACGGGGACGGTCTCGCCGCGCAGATAGATGAAGGCGTGCTGGGAGCGGATCGCGTAACAGGCGATCAGCATGCCCTCGATGAGGGCGTGCGGATTGGCGAAGAGGAGGGGGATGTCCTTGCAGGTGCCCGGTTCCGACTCGTCCGCGTTGACGACGAGGTAGTGCGGCTTGCCGTCGCCCTGGGGGATGAACTGCCACTTCATCCCGGTCGGGAAGCCCGCGCCGCCCCTGCCGCGCAGCCCGGAGTCCTTCACATAGGCGATCACGTCGTCGGGGGTCATCGCCAGGGCCTTGCGCGCGCCCGCGTAGCCCTCGTGCCGCAGATAGGTGTCCAGCGTCCAGGACCGCGGCTGGTCCCAGAAGGCGCTGAGCACGGGCGCGAGCAGCTTCTCGGGGTCGGCCCCTCCCCCGGCCGTGGGCCGGGGGGTCCCACCGTTCGCGGGTGCCATGGTCATTCCTCCCCCTCCTCGGTGTGCTCCGCGGGCCCCGGCCCGTGCGCGGCTCCGTCCGGCGCGGGCGCTCCGCGCGGCGGGCCGACGTGGGCGGCCGGGGCTCCGCCCCTGGCCAGGCGCAGGCCCGCGAGGGTGGCGGGCCCGGCGGCACCGGACGCCTCCACGGCGCCCGGTCGCGGATCGGGGAAGCCGGCCAGGATGCGGGCCGTCTCCTTGTAGGTGCACAGGGGCGCGCCGCGGGTCGGCTCCACCCGGCGCCCGGCACGCAGGTCGTCGACGAGGGCCTTGGCGCTCTGAGGGGTCTGGTTGTCGAAGAACTCCCAGTTGACCATCACCACGGGCGCGAAGTCGCAGGCCGCGTTGCACTCGATGTGTTCGAGGGTGACCTTGCCGTCGTCCGTGGTGCCGCCGTTGTCGACGCCCAGGTGGCGGCGCAGGGCGTCGAAGATGGCGTCACCGCCCAGCACCGCGCACAGCGTGTTGGTGCAGACGCCGACCTGGTAGTCGCCGCTCGGCCCGCGGCGGTACATCGAGTAGAAGGTCGACACCGCCGTGACCTCGGCGACGGTCAGTTCGAGCACCTCGGCGCAGAAGCGCAGGCCGGTGCGGGTGACGTGCCCCTCCTCGGCCTGGACGAGGTGCAGCAGGGGCAGCAGCGCGCTGCGGCTGTCGGGATAGCGGGCGATCACCTCCTTGGCATCGGCCTCCAGCCGGGCCCGTACATCGGCGGGGTAATCGGGAGCGGGGAGTTGTGGCATCCCCAACTGGACGTCACTCACTGCTGCACCCCCTCGTTCTCCCCCAGAGCTGACGCCTGGGCGGTACCCCCACCGCCCACGCGGCGCAGAGGTGCGGCCTTCGCGGTCGTCCGCGGCCCGGCGGCCGCGTGTGCGTCGCTCACCGGTCGACGCCTCCCATCACAGGGTCGATCGACGCCACCGCGACGATGACGTCGGCCACTTGGCCGCCCTCGCACATCGCCGCCATGGCCTGGAGGTTGGTGAAGGACGGGTCGCGGAAGTGGACCCGGTGGGGACGGGTGCCGCCGTCGCTCACCACGTGGACGCCGAGCTCGCCCTTGGGGGACTCCACCGCCGCGTACGCCTGGCCCGGCGGCACCCGGAAGCCCTCCGTCACCAGCTTGAAGTGGTGGATCAGGGCCTCCATCGAGGTGCCCATGATCTTCTTGATGTGGTCGAGGGAGTTGCCGAGGCCGTCCGGGCCGAGGGCCAGCTGGGCGGGCCAGGCGATCTTCTTGTCGCCGACCATGACCGGGCCGGGCGCCAGCCGGTCCAGGCACTGCTCGACGATCCGCAGCGACTGCCGCATCTCCTCCAGGCGGATGAGGAAGCGCCCGTACGCGTCGCAGGTGTCGGCGGTCGGCACGTCGAAGTCGTAGGTGTCGTAGCCGCAGTAGGGCTGCGCCTTGCGGAGGTCGTGCGGGAGGCCGGCGGCACGCAGGATGGGGCCGGTCGCGCCGAGCGCGAGGCAGCCGGCGAGGTCCAGATAACCGACGTCCTGCATCCGGGCCTTGAAGATGGGGTTGCCGGTGGCGAGCTTGTCGTACTCCGGCAGGTTCCTGCGCATCTTCTTCACGAACTCGCGCACCGCGTCCACCGCGCCCGGCGGCAGGTCCTGCGCGAGCCCGCCGGGGCGGATGTACGCGTGGTTCATCCGCAGGCCGGTGATGAGCTCGTAGAGGTCCAGGACCATCTCGCGGTCCCGGAAGCCGTAGATCATGATCGTGGTGGCGCCGAGCTCCATGCCACCGGTGGCGATGCACACCAGGTGGGAGGAGAGACGGTTCAGCTCCATCAGAAGCACGCGGACGACCGTGGCCCGGTCCGGGATCTGCTCCTCGATGCCCAGCAGCCGCTCCACGCCCAGGCAGTACGCCGTCTCGTTGTAGAACGACGTGAGGTAGTCCATGCGCGTGACGAAGGTGGTGCCCTGGGTCCAGTTCCGGTATTCGAGGTTCTTCTCGATGCCGGTGTGGAGATAGCCGATGCCGCAGCGGGCCTCGGTGACGGTCTCGCCGTCGATCTCCAGGATCAGCCGGAGCACTCCGTGGGTGGAGGGGTGCTGGGGACCCATGTTGACGATGATGCGCTCGTCGTCGGCCCGTTTCGCGGCCGTGGCGATCTCGTCCCAGTCGCCGCCGGTGACCGTGTAGACGGTGCCCTCGGTGGTGTCGCGCGGGCTTGCGGGGGGAGTGCTCATCAGTTGTACGACCTCCGCTGGTCCGGAGCCGGGATCTGGGCGCCCTTGTATTCGACGGGGATGCCGCCGAGGGGGTAGTCCTTGCGCTGCGGGAAGCCCTGCCAGTCGTCCGGCATCATGATCCGCGTGAGCGCCGGGTGGCCGTCGAAGACGAGGCCGAAGAAGTCGTACGTCTCGCGCTCGTGCCAGTCGTTGGTGGGATAGACGTCCACGATCGAGGGCACGTGCGGATCGGCGTCGGGGGCGCTCACCTCCAGCCGGAGCAGCCGGTTGTGGGTGATCGAGCGCAGGTGGTAGACCGCGCGCAGCTCCCGCCCCTTGTCCTCGGGGAAGTGGACGCCGCTGACGCCGGTGCACAGCTCGAAGCGCAGCGCCGGGTCGTCGCGGAGCGTGCGGGCGACGCGCGGCAGGTGCTCGCGGGCGATGTGGAAGGTGAGCTCGCCGCGGTCGACGACGGTCTTCTCGATGGCGTTCTCCGGGAGCAGCCCCTGCTCCTCCAGCGCCCCTTCGAGCTCGTCGGCGACCTCGTCGAACCAGCCGCCGTACGGCCGGGACGTCCCGCCCGGCAGCCGTACGGTCCGGACGAGCCCGCCGTAGCCGGTGGTGTCGCCGCCGTTGCGGGTGCCGAACATGCCGCGCTGGACGCGGATGGCCTCGCCCGTGTCACCGCGCTGGCCGGGGAGGTTCTGGGCGTTGACGTCCTTGTCGGGATTCACGCCGTTCTTCGGATCGCTCACCGCAGCAGACCCTTCATCTCGATCAGCGGCAGGGCCTTGAGGGCCGCCTCCTCCGCCTCGCGGGCGGCCTCCTCGCGGTTCACGCCGAGCTTCTCGCCCTGGATCTTCTTGTGCAGCTTCAAGATCGCGTCCAGCAGCATCTCGGGGCGCGGCGGGCAGCCGGGCAGGTAGATGTCGACCGGCACGACGTGGTCGACGCCCTGGACGATCGCGTAGTTGTTGAACATGCCGCCGCTGGAGGCGCAGACGCCCATGGAGATCACCCATTTCGGGTTGGGCATCTGGTCGTAGACCTGACGCAGCACCGGCGCCATCTTCTGGCTGACCCGGCCGGCCACGATCATCAGGTCCGCCTGGCGCGGTGAGCCGCGGAAGACCTCCATGCCGAAGCGGGCGAGGTCGTAGCGCCCGGCGCCGGTGGTCATCATCTCGATGGCGCAGCAGGCGAGTCCGAAGGTGGCCGGGAAGACGGACGCCTTGCGCACCCACCCGGCGGCCTGTTCGACGGTGGTCAGCGCGAAACCGCTGGGCAGCTTCTCTTCGAGTCCCATGGTGTGGTGCCCCCTAGTCCCATTCCAGGCCGCCGCGGCGCCAGACGTAGGCGTAGGCGACGAAGACGGTGAGCACGAAGAGCAGCATCTCGACGAGCCCGAACAGCCCCAGGGCGTCGAAGGTGACGGCCCAGGGGTAGAGGAAGACGATCTCGATGTCGAAGACGATGAAGAGCATCGCCGTCAGGTAGTACTTGATCGGGAAGCGCCCGCCCCCGGCGGGCTGCGGGGTGGGCTCGATGCCGCATTCGTAGGCCTCGAGCTTGGCGCGGTTGTACCTCTTGGGCCCGATGAGCGAGGCCATGACCACGGAGAAGATCGCGAAGCCTGCTCCGAGGGCTCCCAGTACGAGGATGGGCGCGTAGGCGTTCACCGCTCCTCGCTCCTTCCAGTCGACTTCCGACAGACGCTGACTGCTGGCTGACCGGACCCCGGCGGGCGCGCCGCCCCTGGGGGTCACCGCGAAGATCACCCCTATGTGAGGCAGTTCACAAGCCCGGGTCGCCTGCATCCTATGCCCGCCGGTCTGTGATCTGCGACACGGGGTACGCGCCCGCGTTTGTGATCTCCACCACCTGACGAACGATCATCAAGTCGGATGAGCACCGATCTTCGTACACGAAGCGGTCGAGTGATCACGAGAGGTGACAATTGACGGCCGCAGCGCTGGTCGGAGGGGTGTGGCTTTATCAAGCCGTGGCCACTGCACGCAAATTGGCATCAGTGATCGTCAGCTGATATAGGGATGCCGTCCGCTGAGCCGGCGACAGTCGACGGGGCGTCGGCCGCCGCTCCGCGCCCCGGTTCACGAGCGCGCGGCCGGGGGCGGGTGGGGCGTGACCTGCGCCACGCTCCGGGAGGTTCGGGACCCCGTTTCCGCGGGTAGCCTCGACACGCGAGTCGTAAAGGTGATATGCCCGCCGTCGATCATCCCCGGCGGCCAAACCCCGTGCTGAGGCGGCTGTTCACGCCCGGCGCGCCGCGGGCCGCCGTGACTTCGCCGTGATCAAATGCCCGAATTATGGTCGCGGGCATGCCAATTGTGACGCACGTCACCTTTATTGAACTCAACCTGCGCGGCCTGATAGTCCGTTGTCCCATGTCCCCGAACGCGCATATAACCAGCCACCGGAAGCCCCGCCGTACGGCCACCCAGTCGTGGGTCGTGCGCACGGGTGTTGCCGGTGGCGTCCTCAGCACCCTGGCCGTGGCCGGCGCCGGTTCCGCCACCGCCGTCGAGAAGCCCACCGAGGCCACGATGGAGATGCCGGCGATCAACGCGACGATCTCCTCCTCCATCGCACAGAGCGCCGCTGCCACCCAGCAGACCGCTTTCGGCTACCAGGAGAGCGCGCAGCAGGACAAGGCCGCCGACACCGCCAAGGACGCCTCCAAGCAGGCCAAGGACGAGGCCCAGCGCATCGCCGACGCCGCGGAGAAGAAGGCCGCCGCGGAGAAGGAGAAGCGCGAGCAGGAGGAGGCCCGTGCCTCCCGCGCCACCGAGCGCAAGAGCCTCAGCACCAAGTCCGCCACGGGCTCCTCGGACGAGGCCGCCTCCGCCGCGTCGTCCTCCTCCTCGACGTCCACCGGCAGCGGCAGCACGGCCACGCTGATCTCCTTCCTCCAGGCGCAGCTGGGCAAGGCGTACGTGATGGGCGCCACCGGCTCGTCCTCGTACGACTGCTCCGGCCTGGTCATGACCGCGTACGCGCAGATCGGCATCGACCTGCCGCGCGTCTCCCAGGACCAGTCGGCGCACGGCACCCAGGTCTCGCTGAGCAACCTGCAGCCGGGCGACATCCTCTACTGGGGCGCCTCCGGCAGCGCGTACCACGTCGCCGTCTACATCGGCGGTGGCAAGTTCATCGGCGCGCAGAACCCGAGCTCGGGTGTCGTCGAGCGCGACCTCAGCTACGACATGCCCACGGGCGCGGTGCGCGTGCTGTAGTCAACGGGCTGCTTCCGGAAGGGCCGTCACTCCCCACCGCTCGGGGAGGACGGCCCTTTCGCATGCCCCCGGACGCGCGGACCGCCCGCCGTACGGGGGCTGTGGCGCACGGCGAGCGGTTGCTTGCCCTTATTTTTCCGCCAAGCGGACACGCCGAAACGGCGCGATACCCACCTGAAAGGGTGAATTCCTCCGTGCCTTGGCCTAGCCGATGGGCTAGGGGTGCCCACGGGCACGCCGTCGCCACCATCGGAACGACGACCAGGCGCGGCGACGCGGCCGACGGACACCCTCGGGCCTCGGCCACACGTGTAAGCCGAGCCGGTCCGCGAAGTCGTACACGAGCTCCGCGGCCAGGGGTTCGGGGATCTCGACCAGGGTGCTGGAGTTGAAGCAGAGCCAGTACTCGGCGTTTCCGCCCAGCCGCCCGATGCGGCCGAGGGCGTAGTACGTCGCCTTGATCACCGCCGCACCACCGTTCCGTTGCCGGTGGTACGGGGTCTGCGCGGGACGGTTCTCATACGTCGCCTCCCAACAGTGGGGTGGTCGCACCTCACGCCCGTCCGTGGCCTGGCCATCCTCCGGAGCGCCCCAACGGGCGTGCAGATGGCTGCACTTCGGGTCTTCCCGGCGTGCGGTGCGGTGTTGGGAGGACCATAGGGCAAGCCGTCGACCTCCTGCTACCCAAACGGTAGAACTGGTTCGACCTCTCCTGTCGCTCACCCCGCCAACGTGACAGCATGAGCACGTACTTGAGGAGGGGGCATGCCGCCGAGGACAGCACCAACCGCTCGACAACAGCGCCTGGGCACCGAGCTGCGAAAGCTTCGGGAGCACGCGGGGATGACCGCCCCGCACGCCGCGGAGCAACTGGGCACCAACCGGACCGGTATCAGCAATATCGAAGCGGGCCGTTTCGGCGTGAGCCCGGAACGCGTGAGAGCTCTTGCACGGATCTACGCGTGCGCCGATCAATCCTATGTCGATGCATTGGCCCGTATGGCAGAGGAACGTGGCAAAGGCTGGTGGGAGGAGTACCGGGGCGCCGTATCAGTGGGTGCCCTCGACCTTGCGGAGCTTGAGCATCACACGATCAGCCTGCGCACCGTTCAGATTCTCCACATGCCGGGCCTCCTGCAAACCGAGGACTACGCCAAGGCCGTCTTTTCGACGGCGATGCCCAGGCCCACACCCGCAGACCTGCGACGCAGGCTGTCCTATCGAATGCGGCGACGGGACGTTCTCGACAAGCCCACCCCGCCGACCTGCACGTTCCTGATCCACGAGGCCGCCATGCGCGCGGAATTCGGCGGGCCGAAAGTCGCGCGACGCCAGCTTGAGCACGCCATAGAGGCTTCGGAGCGGGACAACATCACCGTGCGCGCCATCCCATTTTCCGCCGGAGGAATTCCAAGCGCCGGGCTGTCGACCGTGTACGCGGCCGGACCGGTACCCCAGCTCGATACGGTGCACCTTGACGTCGCTCACGGCAGTGCTTTGCTGGATGCGGAAGCCCATCTCGCAAACTATCGTGCGATCTTGGATCGCACGGAAGAGATTTCCCTCAGCACCGAAGGCACGCGCGACCTGTTGCACGCAATCGCTCAACGACTTTAAAGGCGAAGCATGTCGGATATACAGTGGCAGAAGTCCTCATTCTCCACCGAGGGGAATGACTGCATGGAAATCGCCAGATCGGCCGAGGCGATCCTCATGCGCGAGAGTGACACGCCCGACCTCATCGTCACCACGAGCCCTCAGAAGCTCAGGGCGTTCCTCCTCGGCGCAAAAGCCGGGGAATTCGATCACCTGATCTAGCGAAGCGGCGACCGACAGAGGCTCCCACCACACCAGTGGGAGCCTCCGCGCATTCCGTCGCACCCGTTCGACGTAGAACCCTTGCGACGCCTCGCGGCGCAGCGCTACGTTCTCCCCGCAACCGCTCGGACGTGGCTCGTCGGGTACAGCCACGCCCGGACTCTGTTGCGCAACTCCCCTTGCCTGTCTCCTCGTTGCAGGGGGGTGCTTCCCGAGGCGCCGCGCCCCTCCCCCACCCCGGAGGGGCGCGGCGCCCCCACTCACGCGAGATTGCGCAGGGCTGCTGATGACACTGAACACAGCGCGCGTCGCGCCACCTGGAACCCGCGTTCGCGGGCTGGCGCGCATCACCGACGAGAACGGTCGACTGCTGTACCTGATCCGCACCGACGAGCCGGAATGGACCCTCCCCGGAGGGCTCGGGCTCCCGGGGGAACCGGCGGTCGACGCGCTCGCTTATCACGTACGCCACGCACTCGGGGTGCAGGTAACCCCCAGAGCCCTACTGGCACTTGAGTCAAGCGGACAGCCCGGCGAATCCTCGTACCTGATCGACTGCGGCACGCTGAGCGCGGAGGAAATCCGCACCCTCCAGTTGCCCCTCACCACAAGGACGGCAACCCGCGAGTACGCGGCCTACGGCTTTGCCGAACCGGCCGAACTCGCGACTCGCCTACACCCGTCCCACCGCCGCCTCCTGGACGCGGCCACCACCTGCACGACATAGCCGGCCAGGCCAACCAGGCCCGGCCACAGCCACAGCCACAGCCACAGCCACAGCCACAGCCACACAACGATGGGGCCGCCAGGGTCCTCCGTGACCCGGCCGCCCCATCGTGGCCGCCACCCCCACCCTCATGGATGCGCCCGCGAGAGAAGGCCCGGATCCGCCAAGCCGAATACGGCGCGGACTGCTCGATCGCAGTTGCGAATCGGACGCACGCGCGGGTGTATCCGTTCTCGACGAGCCGCGCCGAATAACAAAAGTTTTGTTAATCTGGGCCGTATGGCGACCTCCCCCACCCCCGGCGAAGGACCCGTCCGGCCGGTGTCCGTCTCCCTGCACGAGGGCACCATCGCGGCGCTCAAAGCACGCACCGGCAAGCGCGGCATGTCCGCCTATGTCGAGGCCCTCATCCAGCGCCAGTTGGAGCGCGACCGCTTGCGTGAGCTGATCGAAGACGCGGAAGCCCAGCACGGCCCGGTCGACCAGGCGGCTGTCGAGGCGAAGCGAGCGATCTTGCGTGGCGGGACGGCTGCCCCGGCGGACGCCGCGTGAGCGGGACGCTCGTCCTGGACTGCGAGGGACTGTCCAAAGTCGTACGTCGCAGCCCCGAACTCACGGAGTGGCTGGTCGCGGCCGAAACCGAGGACATCCGCGTGGTCACCAGCTCCGTCACCCTCGTCGAAGCACGCGATCCCAGGGTCAGCCAGGCCCGGTTCGACCAGGCCGTCTCACGCGTGAACATCGTCCCGCCCACCGAGGCCATCGCCCGCCGGGCCAGCAAGCTTCTCGCCACAGCCGGGTTGCACGGGCACAAGTACGCGCTGGACGCGATCGTCGCCGCCACTGCCCTTGCCTCGCCCGGCCCGGTCACCGTCCTGACATCGGATCCCGAAGACCTCCTGACGCTCTGCGGCCCGGGCATCAACGTGATCAAGGTCTGACCCACGGCGGCGGGCGGCCGGGGCAGGCGCCCGCCGACAGGGTGGGTCACGCCGTCACGACCGCGGAGCCACCTTGCTCAGCCCATTGATGATCCGGTCCATCGCGTCGCCGCCCGTCGGATCCGTCAGGTTCGCCAGCATCTTCAGCGTGAACTTCATCAGCAGCGGGTGCGTCAGGCCGCGCTGCGTGGCGATCTGCATGACCTTCGGGTTGCCGATGAGCTTCACGAAGGCGCGGCCGAGCGTGTAGTAGCCGCCGTAGGTGTCCTTGAGGATCTTCGGGTAGCGCTGGAGGGCCAGCTCGCGCTGGGCGTACGAGGCGCGGGCGTGCGCCTGCACGATGACGTCCGCGGCGATCTGGCCGGACTCCATGGCATAGGCGATGCCCTCGCCGTTGAACGGATTGACCAGCCCGCCCGCGTCACCGACCAGCAGCAGGCCACGCGTGTAGTGCGGCTGACGGTTGAAGGCCATCGGGAGGGCGGCGCCGCGGATGGGGCCCGTCATGTTCTCCGGGGTGTAGCCCCAGTCCTCCGGCATCGAGGCGCACCACGCCTTGAGGACCTCGCGCCAGTCCAGCTCCTTGAAGGAGTCGGAGGTGTTGAGGACGCCGAGGCCGACGTTGCTCGTGCCGTCGCCCATGCCGAAGATCCAGCCGTAGCCGGGCAGCAGCCGGTCCTGCGGGCCACGCCGGTCCCACAGCTCCAGCCACGACTCCAGGTAGTCGTCGTCGTGCCGGGGCGAGGTGAAGTACGTACGGACCGCCACGCCCATCGGGCGGTCCTCGCGCCGGTGCAGGCCCATCCCGAGCGACAGGCGCGTGGAGTTGCCGTCGGCGGCGACGACGAGCGGGGCGTGGAAGGTGACCGGGGTCTTGTCCTCGCCGAGCTTGGCGTGCACCCCGGTGATCCGGCCCGTGCGGTCGTCGATGATCGGCGCGCCGACGTTGCACCGCTCGTGGAGCCGGGCGCCCGCCTTCTCCGCGTTCCGCGCGAGCTGCTCGTCGAAGTCGTCGCGCTTGCGGACGAGTCCGTAGTCGGGGAACGAGGCGAGCTCCGGCCAGTCCAGCTGGAGGCGCACGCCACCGCCGATGATGCGGAGGCCCTTGTTGCGCAGCCAGCCGGCTTCCTCGGAGATGTCGATGCCCATCGAGACGAGCTGCTTGGTCGCGCGCGGCGTCAGGCCGTCACCGCAGACCTTCTCGCGCGGGAACGCCGTCTTCTCCAGCAGCAGCACGTCCAGCCCGGCCTTGGCCAGGTGATACGCGGTGGCGGAGCCGGCCGGGCCTGCACCGACGACGATCACGTCGGCGGTGTGTGCGGTGGGGGACTCGGTCACGGTCGGCTCTCCGTTCGGCGAAGGACTCGGTCCCCCGAGTCTATGAGCCGGTCCTCGGCGAACGAGCCCCGGCCTCGGCGCCTATGGAGTGGCGCGCCCCAAAGGGGCGCGGGGAACTGCGCGACAAGCCCCCACCGGACCCGCGGACGAAAGGGGCGAAGCCCTGGAGAAGGCAGGCCGTACCCCGCCCCCGGTCACCCCAAAGGCTTGGTGCCCCGGTGCAGGGCCACCACGCCGCCCGTGAGGTTGCGCCAGGCGACGTCCGTCCAGCCCGCCCGCTGGAGGCTCGCGGCCAGCGCCGGCTGGTCGGGCCAGGCGCGGATCGACTCGGCGAGGTAGACGTACGCGTCCGGGTTGCTGCTCACGGCCCGGGCGACCGGCGGCAGCGCGCGCATCAGGTACTCGGTGTAGACCGTGCGGAACGGCGCCCAAGTGGGCTGGCTGAACTCGCAGATCACCACGCGCCCGCCCGGCTTCGTGACCCGCAGCATCTCGCGCAGCGCGACCTCGGTCTCCTGCACGTTGCGCAGGCCGAAGGAGATGGTGACGGCGTCGAACACGCCGTCCGCGAACGGCAGCCGGGTCGCGTCACCGGCGGTGAACGGCAGCCACTCGGTGCGCTTCTTGCCCTCGCGGAGCATGCCGACGGAGAAGTCGCACGGGACGACGTACGCGCCCGCGGCGGCGAACGGCATGGAGGAGGTGCCCGTACCGGCCGCGAGGTCCAGCACCTTCTCGCCCGGACGGGCGTGCACGGCCTGGGCGACGGCCTTGCGCCACAGGCGGGCCTGGCCGAGTGACAGCACGTCGTTGGTCAGGTCGTATTTGGCCGCCACGTCGTCGAACATCGCGGCGACTTCGTGCGGCTGCTTCTCCAGGGATGCTCGGGTCACGCACCCCATTCTTCACCGCGCGCCGTGGAGCTGCCGCGCGGGGTTCTCGCGTGCGCCGCGCCTGCGGCGGGAGCGGCTTACCGAGGATCCGCCAAAAGAGCTGGACGGGGACGGCTCGCGGACGGCCGACGCCAGCGACGCGGTCCCGGAGACCCCCGCCCCCCGGAACCCTCAGGAAACCCCCCGGTCCCTGCGGTTCACGCCGCGAGACAGCCGCAACGGCCGCCCCCGCGCCACCCATCCTGCCGGGCACAAGGGGAGTGATCACTTCCGTTAACACCGTCCTGACGTGCGGCGCGACCGAATTTACGGATCACTGACGGCCGATTCCAGCCCGGGCCGAGAGCCACACGATCCCCTTCAGAGCTCGACCAGGGCGGCCAGGTCGATCGCGATGGGGAAGGGCCGGTCGGTCTCCAGCTTTCCCACGTGACATGGGCGCTCGGGGCACGGGATGTACTCGCCCCGCTCCCGGTGGAGCCAGTACTCGTGCACTTCGGGGAGGCCGCCCTCGCCCCGCTCCACTCGCCAGTAGTACGGGACGCCGGCCGCCGCGTACATGGCCGGTTTACGGACACGGTCATCCTGACGCGAGCCTGGAGACACCACCTCGACCAAGAGGACGGCCTTCTCCACGGGGATGCACTTGGTCTCGAAGAGGTCGAGGCCACGCTTGTCATAGACGACGATGTCAGGAACCGGCGGGTTGTACTTGTCGATCAGCACACACTGCTCGGAGTCGGCCAGATAGGGCTCGCGCAGAGCATCGTCCAGACACCTCTCGATCCTCCCACGCACCCGGTTGTGCCACCACACCGTCCTCCCCCGAACCACGACCACTCCGTCCACGAGTTCCCAGTCGAACGGCAGCTCCAGGTCTTCGACCTGGTCGACCGTCCAGCCCTCTTCGGGCGGGAACATCCAGTTCTCAGGGGTGGCCTTGTCCAGCCGTTCTGCGATCATCACTGCTCCCATGGACGCAAGCGTGGACGCCGGTACGGATCGCGGTCCTACATACGACGGTAGCGTCACCCGAAGTAATGAACGGCCTTCCCCGGGAGAACCGCGGTCAAGCCCGACGATGCACCAGTCGCCCGCCCACCACCGTGGCGACGCACCGGCCGTCCTCGGTGAACGCGGCGAGGTCCGCGCGCCCGCCCTCGGTGACGGCCACCGAACGGGCCCGGTCGAGGACCGCGACGCCGTTCCGCGCGGCGGCCGCCCGCAGCTCGGGGCCGTCCGCATGCTCGGCCAGCACCGCGGCGGCACCCCGCTTCAGCACCTCGTGGACGCGCTCGCGCGGGCTGGGTGCCTGCGGCAGCGGGCCCTCGTGCACCAGCGCGGGGCCCAGCGTGCCCGGCCACGTCCGCACCCGCGCGTCCGGGAACCACTCCCGGATCTCCGTGAGCGGGCCGACCGCCACGATCCGGTCACCCTCGACGGCAATGCCGCCGTCGGCGACCGGCTCCGCGTCCCACGTACGGCGCACGGCCGACGCCGCGTGGATCGTCAGCACGACATCTCCGGTTCAGCTCGTCGCGACGATCTTCAGCTCGGGGTGTGCGGTGCCCCCCGCGATCGCCGTGGACGACAGGTGCGAGACCACACGGTCGTCGACCGGGTCGTTCGCCGGGTCGTCGTGCACCAGCAGGTGCTCGTACGTCGTCGCACGCTGCGCCGGGACCCGCCCCGCCTTACGGATCAGATCGATGATCTCCATCCGGTTCGAACGGTGCTTCGCACCCGCCGAGGAGACCACGTTCTCCTCCAGCATGATCGAGCCGAGGTCGTCCGCGCCGTAGTGCAGCGACAGCTGGCCGACCTCCTTGCCCGTCGTCAGCCACGAACCCTGGATATGCGCCACGTTGTCCAGGAACAGCCGGGCGATCGCGATCATCCGCAGATACTCGAACAGCGTCGCCTGCGTCCGGCCCTTGAGATGGTTGTTCTCCGGCTGGTACGTGTACGGGATGAACGCCCGGAAACCACCCGTGCGGTCCTGCACCTCACGGATCATCCGCAGGTGCTCGATCCGCTCCGCGTTCGTCTCACCGGTGCCCATCAGCATGGTGGAGGTGGACTCGACACCCAGGGTGTGGGCGAGCTCCATGATCTCCAGCCAGCGCTCACCCGACTCCTTCAGCGGCGCGATCGCCGTCCGCGGCCGCGCCGGAAGCAGCTCCGCACCCGCACCCGCGAAAGAATCCAGACCCGCCGCGTGGATCCGGCGGATCGCCTCCTCCGCACTCACCCCGGAGATCCGCGCCATGTGATCCACCTCGGACGCACCCAGGGAGTGGATCACCAGCTGCGGGAACGCCTTCTTGATCGCCGCGAAGTGCTCCTCGTAGTACTCCACCCCGTAATCCGGGTGATGCCCGCCCTGGAACATGATCTGCGTGCCGCCCAGCTCCACGGTCTCCGCGCAGCGGCGCAGGATGTCGTCCATCCCCCGCGTCCAGACCTTGTCACTCTTCGGCGGGGCGTAGAACGCACAGAACTTGCACGCTGTCACGCACGCGTTCGTGTAGTTGATGTTCCGCTCGATGATGTACGTCGCGATGTGCTCCACACCCGCGTACCGCCGACGCCGCACCGCATCCGCCGCCGCACCCAACGCATGCAACGGCGCCGAACGGTACAGCTCCAGCGCCTCCCCCGCACTGATCCGGCCACCCGCAGCGGCACGCTCGAGGACGGACTGAAGGTCGGCGTTCTCGGTCACCGGGCGTCCCTTCGGAGGGGGTTTGACACGACCGGGCCAGCGTACGCCAGCGCTGTGACAGAGCCGATGGCGGCCGCCGACGGTCACCCTCCGCGCCCGGTGCGTGTCGCACCGGGACCTTCGTCCCCCTGCGCGGGGACCGATGACTCCGATTTTCAGCCTATGACTCAATTCACGAGGTCTCCGAGGAACCCCGACGCCGCTATTGCCCATCCACCAGGACGGAACAAACCGTCATGTCCTTCGGGGCAGCAGCATCATCCGGAGCGACGAGATGACGCACTCACCCAACGGGGCCTACCGGTCCCACGGCCACCGCCGAGCCTCCCGCGCCAAACGATGGATCATCGTCGTGGCGTCCATAGCCGTGCTCGGGCTGATCGCCTGGCCCGTCATGAGCTATTTCGAGATCCCGCCCTTCACGGACAAGGGCAAGCCCGTCAGCTTCGGCCAGGTGCCGAGCGGCGGCGGGCAGGCCGGCGGGACCGGCGGCGACCAGCCCGCGGACTCCAAGGTGTCGATGCCCACGGGCCCGGCCGCCGACTTCAAGATCGCCAGCACGCTGAGCAACGGCACGCACGTCGGCGTCGTCTCGTACGACGGCAAGAAGTCCGGCTTCAAGGGCAAGGTCTGGGTCTGGGCGCCCAAGGAGTACGAGGACCCGAAGTTCGCCAAGAGCGGCTTCCCGGTCCTGGTCGCCCTCCCCGGCGGCCCCGGCTTCCCGGCCAACTACTGGATGGACGACAACCTCAAGCTGGAGTCGTCGATCTCCAAGTGGTACTCCGAGGGCAAGAGCAAGCCCTTCCTCCTCGCGATGCCCGTCCTCAACCCCAAGCCGGACGACGGCGGGCTCTACTGGGACGGCAGTGACATCCCCGGCCAGCCGAAGATGGGCACCTGGCTCACCGAGGACGTCCCGGACCTGATGAAGCAGAACTTCCGGACGATCAACTCGCGCGACGGCTGGGCCTTCATGGGCTCCTCCTCCGGCGGCTTCTCCGGCCTGAAGGCCGTGCTCAAGCACCCGGACAAGTTCAAGGCCGTGATCGCCTCCGGCCCGGACATCGTCCCGGACTCCCCGCTGTGGAAGGGCCACGAGCAGGAGAAGAACGAGAACAACCCCGAGCTGCTGGCCAAGGCCCTGATCGCCGCCAACAAGCCGGGCCAGGACGTCTATCTCGCCTTCCAGTACGGAACGCTGGAGAAGAGCGTCATCCCGAAGGTGGACCAGTTCATCAAGACCTACGGCAACAAGGGTCCGATCCACACCCGCCTCCAGGTCATCCAGGGCGGCAAGCACGACGCCAAGACCTATGTCGAGGGCATGGGCGAGGGCAGCATGCAGTGGATCAGTGAGCACCTGGAAGGCCCGGTGCCCTCCTCCTGACGACACCGGCCCGCGGGCCCCGGCCGTTCCACCGGGGCCCGCGGGCCCGAGGCCGCTACGCGAAGCCCTGACCCCGATCCCGGGGTCAGGGCTTCAGCAGTTCCACCCGGACGTCGGCGGGGAAGCCCGTCGTCGGTCCCGTACGTCGGGCGAACTCGGTGACGCCCGCGAGCTGCTCCGGCCCGAAGCGGAAGTCGAGGGTCGTGAAGTAGCGCTCCAGCAGCTCCGCGTCGAACGCCTCCCAGCGCGCGGCCTGCTCGGCGACCTTGCCGACCTCCTCCAGGGAGAGGTCACGGGAGGCGAGGAACGCCTCGTGGACGTCGGCGACGATGTGCGGCGCGCGGGCCAGGTAGTCCTTGCGCACGGCCCAGACCGCGAAGACGAACGGCAGCCCCGTCCAGTCCTTCCACATCTGCCCCAGGTCGTGGACCTCCAGACCGAGCCGCGGCGCGTCGTGCAGCGAGGCCCGCAGCGCGGCGTCCCCGATCAGCACGGCGGCGTCCGCCTCCTGCATCATCAGGCTCAGGTCGGGCGGGCAGGTGTAGTAGTCGGGCCGCACGCCGTACTGCTCGGCCAGCAGCAGCTGCGCCAGCCGCACCGAGGTGCGCGACGTGGAGCCCAGCGCGACCCGGGCGCCGTCCAGCTCGGCCAGCGGCACCTGGGAGACGATCACGCAGGACATCACCGGGCCGTCGCAGCCCACCGCGATGTCGGGCAGGGCCACCAGCTCGCCGGCGTTGCGGAGGTACTCGACGAGGGTGACGGGCCCGATGTCCAGATCGCCGCGGACCAGCCGCTCGCTGAGCTTCTCCGGGGTGTCCTTGGTGAGGTCCAGGTCGAGCAGCGTGCCCGTGCGGGCGAGCCCCCAGTAGAGGGGCAGGCAGTTGAGGAACTGGATATGGCCGACGCGGGGGCGGCCGCCGTGCCGGCCCGAGGCTGAGTCCGAGGATGAATTGTCCACATCCGGAGGCTAGCCCCGTGCCGCCGGAAGGGGCGGGGCGGGGGGCCTCTCGGCAGGTGCCCGACCGTCGATCTTTTCCGGCTGCCACGCCCGGAAAACCATCCAACAGCGTGATCTTCCACTCTTTCGCAGCAAGAACCTCGCGTGCTAGGCTCGCCGCAAGTTGCAGTTTGGTTTCCCTTGCAGTACAGAGCCTGCGGAGCATGTGACCCCGCAGGCTTTTGTAGTTTTCAGACTTCTCGCAGGTTCTGGAGCAGGGCAACCCTTTGGCCCAAGGAGGGCTTATGGCTACCGGAACCGTGAAGTGGTTCAACGCTGAAAAGGGCTTTGGCTTCATCGCCCAGGACGGCGGGGGCCCCGACGTCTTCGTCCACTACTCCGCGATCAACGCCGCTGGCTTCCGCTCCCTCGAGGAGAACCAGCAGGTCACCTTCGACGTCACGCAGGGCCCGAAGGGTCCGCAGGCGGAGAACGTCACCCCGGCCTAAGTCCTCGGATCTCCTGATCCGGCGGCTTGACCGTCCGACCGATCGCGGTCGCTATTCGCAGTACCCAAGGAGCCTTGTCCGCTTCCGTTCCGACGGAAGGGGGCAGGGCTCCTGCCTTTTGCCCCCCTGCCCTGATTTTTTCGATTCAGCTTTTCTTTTGCACTCTTTCTTTCGTTTTTGTTCATCCTGATGTCTTGGGCGTGCCCTCTCCCGCCGGACCGGCTTGAATTACCCCATGAGTCGCACGATCACCGTGCACCACGTCAAGGCCGCTCTCGGCGGAGCCCGACGGCTCGGCATCGACACCGTTCCCCTGCTGAACAGCGCGCGGATCCCGCCTCCCCTCCTCGCCGACGAACGGGCCCGGGTGACCCCCGAGCAGTTCACCCTGCTGCTCAAGGAGCTGCGGCGGGCCACCGGTGACGAGTTCCTCGGCCTCGGCCCCGCCCCCAGCAGGCCGGGCACGTTCGCGATGATGTGCTACGCCTGTTCCGGCTGCCGCGACCTCGGCACGGCCACGGAGCGCGGCATCCGCTTCTACGGGCTCTTCCCCGGCGGCCCGGACCTCGCGCTGGAGCGGCGGCCCGGGGAGGCCGTCCTCACGGTCCGCAGCGATCTGCGGCACATCCCCGAGAGCGGCTTCCTCGCCGAGTCCCTGATGGTCGTCTGGCACCGGATGGCCGCCTGGCTGACCGGCCGGCGGATCACCCTGCGCTGGGCGGAGTTCGCCCACCCCGCCCCGCCGTACGCCCGGGAGTACGACCTCCTCTTCGGCTGCCCCGTCCGCTTCGGCGCGCACCGCACCGGCACCGGCTTCGACCCGTGCTGGCTGACCGCCCCCGTCGTGCAGGACGAGGCGGGCCTGGAGGCCCTGCTCCGGCGCGCGCCCGCCGACCTGCTCGGCCGGCGCGAGTACGGCACGACGGTCGCCGAGCAGGTGCGGCGCTCCCTGGCGCGGGCGCTGCGCGAGGGCCGGGCCGTCCGGCTGCCTGAGGTGGCGCAGACAGCGGCCCGGCTGGCGGTGAGCCCGGCGACGCTGCGCCGCCGGCTCCAGGACGAGGGCACCTCGTACCGCGGGCTGAAGGACCAGGTGCGGCGGGAGGCCGCGGTGCGCAGCCTGGCGGAGGGGCGGGAGCCGATCGCGCAGCTGGCGGCGCGGCTGGGCTTCTCGGAGTACACCGCCTTCCACCGGGCGTTCCGCCGCTGGACGGGTACGACCCCCGGCGCGTACCGCCTCCTGGGGCCAGGGGTGCGGCCGGGTCAGCAAAGCTGAGCTCCCGGGTCACCGCGTCACTGACCCGTCGGTCACTACGGTCGCCACAACTGACCCGGCACCACCGACAGTCGGGAGAGTCCGCATGCACCTGCGTTCCACCGCCCTCGCCGCGGTCGCCGCGCTGTCCTTCTCGCTCGGCCTCACGGGCACGGGCACGGCGGCGGACGGGCCCGGGGCCGCGTCCCCGGGCGACGTCGTCAGCTCCGCGCCCACCTCCTTCCACCCGCTGCCCGGCCAGCCCACCGACACCAGGGCCTGGCACATCACCTACCGCTCCACCACCGCCAAGGGCACCCCCAACGTCGTCTCCGGCACGGTGATCGTGCCCCAGGACGGCAGAACGGGGCCGCGCCCGCTCGTCTCCTACGCGGTGGGCACCGTGGGGATGGCCGACGAGTGCGCGCCCTCGGCGGGCTTCCCCGACGGCACCACCGCCGAGGCCAACCTCATCCAGCAGCTCACCCTGCGCGGCTGGGCCGTCGCCGTCACCGACTACGAGGGGCTGGGCACCCCCGGCGACCACACCTACGCCGTCGGCCGCTCCGAGGGCCACGCCGTCCTCGACGCGGCCCGCGCCGCCCTGCGGCTGCCCGGGACGGGGCTCGCCGCGAACTCGCCCGTGGGCATCATGGGCTACTCCCAAGGCGGCCAGGCCAGCAGCTGGGCCGCCGAGCTGCACGACTCGTACGCCCCCGAGCTCAACCTCAAGGGCACCGCGACCGGCGGGGTCCCCGCCGATCTGATCAGGACCGCCGAGCACAACGACGGCAACATCGGCGCCGGCCTCGTCCTCATGGCGGCCGTCGGCCAGAACGCGGCCTACCCGGAACTCCGGCTCGACAAGTACCTCAACGACCGCGGGCGGCACTACGTCGAATTCCTCAAACACCACTGCGTGACCGTCAACACGGTCGCCGGCCTCTTCAAGCGGATCTCCGACGTGACGGTCAGGAACCCGCTCGACGCACCGGACTGGCAGCGCGTGCTGCACGCCTCGGACCTCGGCTCGCACGCGCCCGACCGGCCCGTCTACCTCTACCACGGGGTGATCGACGAGCTGATCCCGTACGCGATCGGGCAGAAGCTGCGCGCCGACTGGTGCGGGAAGGGGGTGCCGGTGCAGTGGCACGGGCTGCCGCTGGGCGAGCATGTGCTGGGCGCGATCACGGAGTCGGTGCCGGCGGCGAACTGGCTGGCGTCACGCTTCGCGGGGACGCCGGCGGTGGGTAACTGCTATCACCGCGGCCAGGTGGCCTCGCGGGTCGTAGTCGAAGCGCAGCGCCGTCACGTCCGGCAGCCCGTCGCCCAGGACCACCAGCTCGGTGACCCGGCCGCCCCGGGTCCGCAAGCGGTAGCGCCGCCCGGCGTGGCGCC
>NZ_JBFBBD010000058.1:0-44653 GCF_040689515.1 Streptomyces sp. NPDC051173 | reverse complement strand
GCCGCGTCCTCAACCGCCGGACGGGCTGAAATCAGCCCGTCCGGCGTTTGAGGACAACGCGCGAAGCGTGTTGCAGGGGTCTGGGGCGCAGCCCCAGTTTCGGCTACGCGAAGCGCTGGGACGGCGAGCCGTCGCACCCCGCCAACCGCACCGGCTCCTTCGCCGCCGCCAGCGTCAAGCACAGATCAGGCGCGGCCGCAGGCCGATACGTCGAGCCGGTGCGCACGAAGCGCTGATTCGTCCCACCGTGGCAGTCCCACAGCGAGACCGCCGTCCCGGCGGCATACGCACCGGACGGCACGTCCACACACCGGTCCTGCGAGAGCTCCGTGTGCAGGGACTGCCGCTGCGCGTCGTACCACCAGCCCTGGTTGCGGGCGCCGGAGCAGTCCCAGCCGCCGACCTCCGTGCCGTTGCGGCTGCTCGCCCCGTACGCGTCCACGCAGGAGCCCGTCGCCTCGTTCCTCAGCGGCCGGTACGCGTCGTCCCACGCGCCCTTGTACAGCACGGGCGACCCCGTGCTCGCCGGGTCCGCGCAGCCCGCCTCGCGGTAGCCGGAGGCGTAGAGCTGGCCGAGGCAGGACGCGAAGGCGCCGTGGCCGCGGTAGTTGGGGTGGAAGGACTGGCGCACCGAATTGGCGTCCGGCGGGAAGGGGTTGGCCACGTCGATGTAGAGACCGCGCGCCCAGGTGTTGTCCGAGCACACCTCGTGGCCGTGGAAGAGGCGCGAGTTGTCGAGGAAGAGCGCGCCGGTGTCCTGGGCCACCCGCCGCATGCCGCGCTCGAAGGCGGGCACGGCGGTGTCGCGGCCCCACGCCGCGTCGGAGGTGTAACCGACGCAGCCGCCCGGGATCTTGCCGGGGAAGTCCGGGTTGTCCTCGAAGTCGGGGCCGATGGGGCTGGGGTAGCCCATGACGACGAGCTTGTAGTCGCCGGCGGCGTAGCCCGCGCCCGTCATCACGGTGCGCAGGTCCCGTACGGTCTGCTCGACCTTGGGCACGAGGCCGTCGACGCGGGCCTGCCAGCCGGGCGCGTACTTCGGCTCGCAGGTGCCCTGGAGCAGCAGATAGCGCTCGACGCAGTCGGTCATCACGGGGCCGAACTGGAGGTCGTCGTTGGCGCCGGCGCCCAGCAGGATCAGCTTGACGCGGGTGTTGCGCGCCTTGATGGCGAGGGCGTCGCTCTGCACCGGTTCGTCCGCGTACTGCTTGCTGCCGCCGATGCGGATGTTGACGGTGGAGGCGCCGGAGCAGGCGACGTTGTAGGTCACGTCGGCGGGGATCGTGGTGCGGTGGATGGCGGAGTCGGGCGAGCGGTGGCACCAGTTGGCGGGTCCGTCGGTGCCCGGTTCGTAGTTCCCCACGCCCTCGCCGGATATCTCGCTGTCGCCGAGCGAGATCAGCGAGGTCTTGCGGTCGGCGAGCGGGCGCTCGGCGGCGTCGCCGTAGAGCTTCGTCGCCTCGGCGGCGCGGATCTTCTCCAGTTCCGGTGTCAGGGGGGTGGAGGCGGCCGTGCGGGTGGCGGCCTGGGCGCCGGGTCCGGTGGCGGCCATGCCGCCGATCGCCGCGGCGAACGCGGCGACGGCGGCGAGGGCACAGCGCAGGGTGGGTCTGCGGGTCATGGAGCCTCCCCGATTTCAGTTGTTACCCGCGGTATTTACTAGCTGGGAGTGCCTCTTGGGAACAGGTCGGACCGGACAAACGCTGTGCTGTACAGGAGGTAAGTGACGATGACCGACAGTGAGCAGTACCGGACCGAGCACGACTCCATGGGGGAGGTACGGGTCCCGGCCCACGCGAAGTGGCGTGCGCAGACCCAGCGGGCGGTGGAGAACTTCCCCGTCAGCGGGCAGCGCCTGGAGCGGGCGCACATCGAGGCGCTGGGACGGATCAAGGCCGCCGCGGCCAGGGTCAACGCCGAGCTGGGCGTGATCGACAAGGACGTCGCGGAGGCCGTCGCCGAGGCCGCGGAGGAGGTGGCGCGCGGGCGCTGGGACGACCACTTCCCGATCGACGTCTTCCAGACCGGCTCGGGCACGTCGTCCAACATGAACGCCAACGAGGTCATCGCCACCCTGGCCACCGAGCGCCTCGGCCGGGACGTGCACCCCAACGACCACGTGAACGCCTCGCAGAGCTCCAACGACGTCTTCCCGTCGAGCATCCACATCGCGGCCACCGCGGCCGTCACGGGTGACCTGATCCCGGCGCTGGAGCACCTCGCGGCGGCGCTGGAGGACAAGGCCGCCGAGTTCGCGGACGTCGTCAAGTCGGGGCGCACGCACCTGATGGACGCCACACCCGTCACCCTCGGCCAGGAGTTCGGCGGCTACGCGGCGCAGGTGCGCTACGGCGTCGAGCGGCTGCGCGCCTCGCTGCCGCGGCTGGCCGAACTCCCCCTCGGCGGCACGGCCGTGGGCACCGGCATCAACACCCCGGCGGGCTTCTCCGGCGCCGTCATCGCCGAGGTCGCCCGCACGACCGGGCTGCCGCTGACCGAGGCCCGCGACCACTTCGAGGCGCAGGGCGCGCGGGACGGCCTGGTGGAGACCAGCGGCCAGCTGCGCACGATCGCGGTCGGCCTCACCAAGATCTGCAACGACCTGCGCTGGATGGCCTCCGGCCCGCGCACCGGCCTCTCCGAGATCAACGTCCCCGACCTCCAGCCGGGCTCGTCGATCATGCCGGGGAAGGTCAACCCGGTGATCCCCGAGGCGGTCCTGATGGTGGCCGCGCAGGTCACCGGCAACGACGCGACCGTGGCCACGGCGGGCGCGGCCGGGAACTTCGAGCTCAACGTGATGCTCCCGGTCATGGCGAAGAACCTGCTGGAGTCCGTCCGCCTGCTGGCGAACGCGTCCCGGCTGCTGGCGGACCGCACGGTGCGCGGCATCACCGCGAACGCGGAACGGGCCCGGGAGTACGCGGAGTCCTCGCCGTCCGTCGTCACCCCGCTGAACCGCTACATCGGCTACGAGGAGGCGGCGAAGGTCGCGAAGAAGTCCCTCGCCGAACGGAAGACGATCCGGGACGTGGTCCTCGAATCGGGCTATGTCGAGCGGGGGTTGCTGACGCGCGAGCAGCTGGACGAGGCGCTGGACGTCCTCCGCATGACGCGGCCGTAGTTCCGCCCGCGTCAACCCCCGCCCCTGGACCATACCTATTGCGGCGCACATCACGGCGCACCCGCGGCCACCCCGCCTAGGATCTGCGCATGACAGCGGACACCGTGGACACGACAGCAGGCAGCGCCCCCTGGGCGCCGGGGGACCACATCCTCTGGCGCTATCGGGGCAACGGCACCGACCGTGTCCACATCTGCCGTCCCGTCACCGTCGTGCAGGACACCGACGAGCTCCTCGCGGTGTGGATGGCACCCGGCACCGACTGCGTCAAACCGCGGCTCGTGGACGGCACGTCCATCCACGAGGAGCCGCTGGCCACCCGCTACACCAAGCCGCGCACCACCGTCGTGTCCCGCTGGTTCGGCACCGGGGTGCTCAAGCTGGCGCGGCCCGGCGAGCCCTGGTCGGTCTGGCTGTTCTGGGACCGCGACTGGGGCTTCAAGAACTGGTACGTGAACCTCGAGGAGCCGCTCGCGCGCTGGGCGGGCGGCGTCGACTCCGAGGACCATTTCCTGGACATCGCCGTCTACCCGGACCGCAGTTGGGAGTGGAAGGACGAGGACGAGTTCGGCCAGGCGCAGCGCGCGGGCCTGATGTCCGCCGGGCAGGCGGCGCGGGTGCGGGAGGCCGGGCGGTCCGCGGTCGCGCTCATCGAGTCCTGGGGGGCGCCGTTCGCCGGGGGGTGGGAGAACTGGCGGCCCGACCCCGCCTGGACCGTACCGGCGCTGCCCGCCGACTGGGACCACTCCCCGGCCGGGATCCGGGCGTAACCTCGGGAAGCGCTTGGCGGGCCCCCGACGGACAACCGTAGGATCGGCCTCCGCGATACTGCACAGCAGCACGGCACGAACAGAGCACGGCATGTGACGCATGTTCACAACAAGACGGTCACAGGAGGGCGGAGCCGTGAGCGGTGACGAGGGGCGGGACTACGACGGCTACGCCCGCTTAGGGCTGGACCGCAGTGGCCAGGCCGAGGCGTTCGACGCGATAGGCGACCGCTACGACGACGCCTTCCCGCACAAGGAGGGCCAGCTCGCCGCCGGTGCCTGGCTGGCGGAGACGCTGCCGCCCGGCTCCCGGATCCTGGACCTGGGCTGCGGTACGGGCCTGCCGACGGCCCGGCAGCTCACGGAGGCCGGCCACCGGGTGGTGGGCGTCGACCTCTCCCCCGGCATGCTGGACCTGGCCCGCGCCAACGTCCCCGGGGCCGAGTTCCTCCGGGCGGACCTCGCCGGGCTGCGGGACGGGCGGCTGGGGCCGTTCGACGGGGCCGCCGCCTTCTTCTCGTTGCTGATGCTGCCGCGCACGGAGATCCCGCACGCCCTGCGGATGGTGCGCGGACTGCTGAGACCCGGGGGGCTGCTGGCCCTGTCGATGGTCGAGGCCGACGTGGACGACTTCGCGATTCCGTTCCTGGGGAACACGATCCGGGTATCCGGATACCTGCGGGACGAATTGCGCCAGGTCGTGTGCGAGGCGGGCTTCGACGTCGCCGGGGAGAGCACGCTGGCGTACGCCCCGGCGAGTACGGACGTGCCACCCGAGATCCAGCTCTTCTTCAATCTGCGACGCGCCTGACCCACGGTGCGCCCCCTGAACGACCCGGGCGTACGGCCCCGACGGATGGAACCCCACGCGTGACGGAGCATCCCAACTCCCACGGAAGACAGCGGACCGCGCCGACGCGGCAGGCCGCCGTCCAGCAGACCGCCGCCCCCGCGCCGGGCACGGCCGCGCTGGGCCCAGAGACCACCGCGGCCACTGCGGCCGCCGCCCGCCTGCCGCGCCAGCCGGACGGCCGCGAGGGTGGTCCGCGCGGCCTCGGCCGTCCGGAATCCGACGATCCGGCCACCGGCAGGGCCCACGCCTCCGCCGAGGCCGGCGACCCGGGCCACGAGGCCACCGGCCGCGCCGACGAGCACGGCGGCCCCACCGGCCGCGCCGCGGACAGGCCGGGCCGACAGGACCCGGGGTCCGGCGCGGACCCGGCGGCGAGCGGGAGCCCCGACGCGGATTCCCGTACCCACCCGGGGCGGACCCCCGACGGCGGGGACGACGCCGCCGTCGCCCGGACGCGCCCCGAACCGGGCCCGGACGCCCAGGAGACGACCGGGGCGCCCAGCACCGGGCGGCGCGCACCGGAGGTGCCCGGCGGGGCCGGCATGCCCTCCGCCGGGACCACCGGCGGGGAGCGGCTGCGGTTCGTGGGCGCCGCGACGCGGCGGATCGCGCGCGGCATCGACCTGGACGAGATCGTGCTGGGCCTGTGCCGGGCCACCGTGCCGACCTTCGCCGACGCGATCCTCGTCTATCTGCGCGACCCGCTGCCCGTGGGCGACGAGCGGCCCGTGGGCCCCGTCGTCCTGCGGCTGCGCCGCACCGACCAGCTGCCGGAGCACGTACGCGGCCTGGGCGAGGCGGGCGGGGCCGACGCCCCGGTGGACCGCGCCGACCCCGCGACCGATCTCGCGGCGATCGCGGCGGAGCGCTGCGAGGTGCGCATAGGAGGGCCGCTCGCGGAGGTGCTGCGAGGGGTCCGGCCCGTCTACGGCGACTCCTCCGCCGCGCGGGCGGCGCTCCCGGAGCTGCTGGGCGAGGACCGCGCCGTGCCGGACCGGCAGCGCACGATCCTCGCGCCGCTGCGGGGCCGGCGGCGGGTGATCGGCGCGGCGGTGTTCATCCGCCGCGCGGACCGGCCCGCGTTCGAGGGCGACGACCTGCTGGTGGCGGCGCAGCTCGCCACCCACACCGCCCTGGGCGTGGACAAGGCCGTGCTCTACGGCCGCGAGGTGTACATCGCGGACGAGCTCCAGCGCACGATGCTCCCGGACTCGCTGCCGCAGCCGACGGGCGTGCGGCTCGCCAGCCGCTACCTCCCGGCGGCCGAGACGGCCCGGGTGGGCGGTGACTGGTACGACGCGATCCCGCTGCCGGGCAACCGGGTCGCGCTGGTCGTCGGTGACGTCATGGGCCACTCGATGACCTCCGCCGCGATCATGGGCCAGCTGCGGACCACCGCGCAGACCCTGGCGGGCCTGGACCTGCCCCCGGCCGAGGTGCTGCACCATCTGGACGAGCAGGCGCAGCGGCTCGGTTCGGACCGCATGGCGACCTGCCTGTACGCGGTCTACGACCCGGTCGCGCACCGCATCGTCATCGCCAACGCCGGGCACCCGCCGCCGATCATGCTGCACCGCGGCGGGCGCGCTGAGGTGCTGCGGGTGCCGCCGGGCGCGCCGATCGGCGTGGGCGGGGTCGACTTCGAGGCGGTGGAGCTGGACGCGCCGGCCGGGGCGACGCTGCTGCTGTACACCGACGGGCTGGTGGAGTCCCGGATAAGGGACGTGTGGACCGGCATAGAGCAGCTGCGGGAGCGGCTGATCGAGACGGCCCGGCTGACGGGCCCGAACCCGCCCCCGCTGGAGCCCCTGTGCGACGAGGTGCTGGGCATGCTGGGCCCCGGCGACCGGGACGACGACATCGCCCTGCTCGCCGCCCGCTTCGAGGGGATCGCGCCGAGCGACGTGGCGTACTGGTTCCTCGACCCGCGCCCGCAGACGGCCCGCCAGGCCCGCAGGCTGGCCAGGCGCGCGCTGGCCCGGTGGGGCCTGGACGAGCTCAGCGACGCGGTGGAGCTGCTGGTCAGCGAGGTGATCACCAATGCCGTGCGGTACGCCGAACGGCCCATATCGCTGCGGTTGCTCCGGACGGACGTCCTGCGCTGCGAGGTCGGCGACGATGTGCCGCAGCTGCCGCGGCTGCGGCAGGCACGGCCGTCGGACGAGGGCGGCCGGGGTCTGTATCTGGTGAACAGGCTGGCCAGGCGGTGGGGCGCGACCCGGCTCAGTACGGGGAAGGTGGTGTGGTTCGAGATGGCGCTGCCGACGCACACCCGCTGAGGCCGCCGCGTACGCGCCGGGATTCCCGGGCCTCCGTACGGCAGTTTCCTCCACCCGGGCGACGTGAAAATCTGGACAGTGTCCAGGCTCCTGTTGCCGACGCGCTGTCGGCGGAGTTCACTGGCTCGGGTGGAGGGCGGCACGGACGCGCCCTCTCCCAATCCCCGTTCCGGGAGGCGTCCCCATGACCGACTCGGCGCAACAGGTTCCGTACACCACGAACAACGCCGGCATTCCCGTGGAGAGCGACGAGCATTCGCTCACCATCGGCGATACCGGCCCCATCCTGCTCCAGGACCACTATCTGATCGAGAAGATGGCCCAGTTCAACCGGGAGCGGGTCCCGGAGCGGGTGGTGCACGCCAAGGGCAGTGGTGCCTACGGCGTCTTCGAAGTCACCAATGACGTCAGCCAGTTCACCAAGGCCGATCTGTTCCAGCCCGGCAAGCGGTGCGAGATGCTGGCCCGTTTCTCGACCGTCGCGGGCGAGCAGGGCAGCCCGGACACCTGGCGCGACCCGCGCGGTTTCGCCCTGAAGTTCTACACGGAGCACGGCAATTACGACCTGGTCGGCAACAACACCCCGGTGTTCTTCGTGCGCGACCCGCAGAAGTTCCAGGACTTCATCCGCTCGCAGAAGCGCCGCCCCGACAACGGGCTGCGCGACAACGACATGCAGTGGGACTTCTGGACGCTGTCCCCGGAGTCCGCGCACATGGTCACCTGGCTGATGGGCGACCGCGGCATCCCGAAGACCTGGCGCCATATGAACGGCTACAGCTCGCACACCTATATGTGGGTGAACGCGGGCGGCGAGAAGTTCTGGGTGAAGTACCACATCAAGACGGACCAGGGCATCGAGTTCCTCACCCAGGCCGAGGCGGACGGACTCGCGGGCTCCGACGGGGACTTCCACCGCCGGGACCTGTACCAGGCGATCGCCGGCGGCAATGCCCCTTCGTGGACCGTGAACGTCCAGGTGATGCCCTTCGCCGACGCGGCGGACTACCGCTTCAACCCCTTCGACCTCACCAAGGTGTGGCCGCACGGCGATTACCCGCTGATCGAGGTCGGCCGGATGACGCTCGACAGGAATCCGGAAGACTTCTTCGTCCACATCGAGCAGGCGGCGTTCGAGCCGTCCAACCTGGTGCCGGGCATCGGCCCGTCGCCGGACAAGATGCTGCTGGGCCGGCTGTTCTCCTACCCGGACACCCACCGCTACCGGATCGGCCCGAACTACCTGCAACTGCCGCCCAACCGCCCGCACTCGGCCGTGAACTCCTACGCGAAGGACGGGCCGATGCGTTACGAGCCGGCGAACGTGGCCCGGCCGTACGCGCCGAACTCCTACGGCGGCCCGGCCGCCGACACCGGCCGCTTCGGTGAGATCGCCGGCTGGTCCGCGGCGGGCGAGATGGTGCGCGAGGCGTACAAGCCGCACCGTGAGGACGACGACTGGGGCCAGCCGGGGACGATGGTCCGCCAGGTCCTCGACGACGCCGCACGCGACCGGCTGGTCTCCAACGTCTCCGGTCACCTCAAGCAGGGCGTGAGCAGGCCCGTGCTGGACCGCGCCTTCCAGTACTGGCGCAACATCGACAAGAAGATCGGCGACCGGATCGCCACGGCGGTCAACGGCGGCTGACGCGCCCCGTACGACGACGCCGGCCGCCGTCCCGCGGAAGCGGGGCGGCGGCCGGCGGGCGTCACCGGGTCAGTTGTTGAGCGGCGGTTCGCCGCCGTCACCGCCCGTGGGCGGCGTCGGGGGCGTGGGCGGTGTCGGCTTGGTCGTCGGCGGCGTGGGCGGCGTCGGCTTGGTCGTCGGCGGCGTCGGGTCGTGCGACGGCACGTTCCTGGAGTTGCTCGGCGACGGCGGCGTCGACGGGCCGGTGGACGGCGTCGAGGACGGCTTGCCGGACGGTGCCGTGGAGGGCCTGGTGGAGGCCGTCGGGGCCGGCGGCGGGGGCACCGCGCCCGCGTCGTCGGTCTTCAGGTCGAACTCGGTGTCGCCGTCGGCGACCTGCCCGGTGTACGCGGCCCAGATCTCGGCCGGGTAGCCACCGCCGTTGACGCGGCCGCCGTCGACACCGCCGGTGCCCGTCAGCGGGACCTGCTTGCCTCCGGGGCCCTCGCCGAACATGCCGACCGAGGTGACGAGGTCCGGGGTGTAGCCGGAGAACCAGGCCGACTTGTTGTCGTCGGAGGTGCCGGTCTTGCCCGCCACCGCGTACTGCGAGCTCTGCACGACGCTGGCCGTACCGTCGTTGACCACGCCCTTGAGCACCTGGGTGACGTCGTCGGCGGTGCTGCGGTCGAGGATCTGCGGGCCGACCGCGTCCGGCATGGCGACCTTCTCGCCGCCGCGGCTCAGGGAGGCGACGATGCTCGGGCTGGTCTGCTTGCCGTGGTTGGCGAGCGTGGCGTAGACCCCGGCCATGTGCAGCGGGCTCGCGCTCATGGAGCCGAGCGACATCGCGGGCCGCTCGACGAAGCCGCCGGCCTCGCCGTTCATGCCCATGGCGACCGCGGTCTTCTTGACCTTGTCGAGGCCGACGTCGACGGCCATCTGCGCGAACGCGGAGTTGATCGACTTGTTCATCGACTCCTGGACCGTCACCGACCCGTAGCTCGCGTGGTCCTCGTTCTGCGGCGCGAACGGGGTGTCACTGCCCTTGACGGGCCGCTCGTTGGTGCCGTCGTAGATCGAACCCGCCGTGATCGGCTGGCCGTCCTGCGTCTTGGACTTGTTCTCCAGCGCCGAGGCGAAGATCACCGGCTTGAAGGTGGAGGCCGGCTGGTAGTCCTCGCGGGTGGCGTTGCTGATCTGGTGCTTGGCGAAGTCCTGGCCGCCGTACATGGCCACGACCTTGCCGGTCTTGCGGTCCACCGACACGGCGCCGACCTGGGCGTACGCGTCGACCTTGCGGGCCTCGGGGTCGAGCTTGGAGGTGACCTTGTCCTTGACCGCCTGCTCAAGGGCCTTCTGGCGCGTGGGGTCGATGCTGAGGGTGATCGTCCAGCCGCCGGCCGCGAACGCGCTCTCGCCGCGCCCGTTCTTGCGGAAGGCCTGCTCGACCTCCTTCTTCGCCGCCTCGACCAGATAGCCGTTCTGCCCGTTCAGGCCCTTGGGGGGCGTGGGCTGCCTCGGCTCCTCGAACTTCATGTCCTTGCGCTTCGCGGGGTCGAGCCACTTCTGCTCGACCTCCTTGTCGAGGACGTAGTTCCAGCGCGCCATGGCGTTGCGCTTGCCCGCGTCGGAGGCCGACGTCCAGTCGTACTGACTCGGCGCCTGGAGCAGGGCGGCGAGGTAGGCGCCCTCCTCGGTGGTGATGTCCTTGACGTCCTTGTCGAAGTACGCGCGGGACGCGGCCTGGATGCCGTACGCGTTGCGGCCGAAGTAGCTGGTGTTCAGGTACCCGGCGAGGATTTCCTTCTTGTCGACCTTCTGGTCCACCTTGAGCGTGATGATGAGCTCCTTCACCTTGCGGGTGATGGTCTGCTCCTGGCTCAGGTAGGAGTTCTTCACGTACTGCTGGGTGATGGTCGAACCACCCTGCTTGCCACGGCCCATGACGGTGTTGAAGATGCCGCGCGCGGTGCCCCTGATGTCGACGCCGGAGTCGTTCCAGAAGTTCTTGTTCTCGGCGGCGACGACGGCGTTCTTGACGCTGTCGGGGACCTTGTCCAGCGTCACTTCCTCACGGTTGACCTGTCCCGTACGGGCCAGCACCGTGCCGTTCTCGAGCTTGTAGACGTTGCTCTGCAGCCGCATCTCCAACTTGCCGTCGGGCACATCGACGTACATGTAGAGCGCCACGAAGGCGCCGGCGCCGAGGGCTATGAGCCCCACGAAGTAGGCAAGCAGCTTCTTCCATGTGAAGAACCGGCGTATGCCGGACCTCTTCGGCTTCTTGCCCTTTGCTGTGCGGGTGCTCTTCTGCGCCCGTCGCGCTTCCGCTCGGCCCATCTCTCCCGTAGCTCCACTCTGTCCGCCCCCAACCCAGCTCATGAAGCTAACACCGCAACTGTCACCAAACGCCCATCGATCAAGGCTTCGCGGCACGTGACATACAGCACCCCGGGTGGCGGGAACCGGGATACGGCGCAGCGCGGGAAACCGTACAGGGCGATAATGTGCTATCACTTTGCTAGACAGCCAACGACGCGCGGCGGACCACCGCGCGCCGCCGAGGGAACGGGGAACCTCCATGCAGGACACCGCCATCACCACCACGGAGACCGAGCCGCCGGTCATGCCCGCAGCGCGGGTGCGGGAGTTCCCGGCCCGCGACATCGGCGGCGGGACGGCCCTGCTGCTGGGGCTCGTCGGCCTGCTCATAGCCGCCGGACTCATCGCCCTGGCGGTGTTCTTCGGCCACGACGGCAAGGGCGCGCTGTGCGCCGCGCTCGTCGTCCTGGGCATCCTCGTCGGCATCGCCTCGCTCACGGCCATGAGCGGGCTCAACACCGTGGCCCCGGGCCAGACGCGCGTCGTCCAGCTCTTCGGCCGCTACCGCGGCACGATCCGCACCGAGGGCCTGCGCTGGGTCAACCCCTTCACCAGCCGTGACGTGGTCTCCACCCGGGTGCGCAACCACGAGACCGCCGTCATGAAGGTCAACGACGCCTACGGCAACCCCATCGAGCTGGCCGCGGTCGTGGTGTGGCGGGTCGAGGACACCGCCCAGGCGATGTTCGAGGTGGAGGACTTCCAGGAGTTCGTCGCCACGCAGACCGAGGCGGCCGTCCGGCACATCGCCATCGAGTACCCCTATGACGCGCACGACGACGACGCGCTGTCGCTGCGCGGCAACGCCGAGGAGATCACCGAGAAGCTCGCCGTCGAACTGCACGCGCGCGTCGAGGCGGCCGGCGTGCAGATCATCGAGTCGCGCTTCACCCACCTCGCGTACGCGCCGGAGATCGCCTCTGCCATGCTCCAGCGACAGCAGGCGGGGGCGGTCGTGGCCGCCCGGAAGCTGATCGTGGAAGGCGCGGTCGGCATGGTCGAGGAGGCGCTGTCGCGGATCAGCGAACAGGGCTTCGTGGAGCTGGACGAGGAGCGGAAAGCGGCCATGGTGAGCAATCTGATGGTGGTGCTGTGCGGTGACCGCGCAGCGCAGCCGGTTCTGAACACGGGCACCCTCTACCAGTGACGGAGGAGCACCCGCCGCAGCAGCGGGGGCCGCGGCAGCGCAAGCAGGTGCTGCTGCGGCTCGACCCGCTCGTGCACGACGCCCTGACGCGCTGGGCGGGCGACGAACTCCGCAGCGCCAACGCGCAGATCGAGTTCCTGCTGCGCAAGGCACTGGCCGACGCGGGCCGGCTCCCGCAGGGCACGGGGTCGATCCCGCGCCGCGGCCGTCCGCGCAAGGACGAGGAGACGGATTAAAAGGGGCCCCAGGCGGGCCGGTCCATGCCCATGTCATGGACCGGCCCGCTTCGGCGTATGTGGACCACCGAATAAATCAGGCCACCTGTCCACCCCACGTATACATCAAGCGTATACACCCGGTGTACAGTCACCCGCATGTCAATCGGACACACCCTGCTCGCCCTCCTGGAAGCCGGCCCGAGCCACGGCTACGACCTCAAGCGCGCCTTCGACGAGCGCTTCGGCCACGACCGCCCGCTCCACTACGGGCAGGTCTACTCGACGATGTCGCGGCTGCTGAAGAACGGCCTCGTCGAGGTGGACGGCATCGAGCACGGCGGTGGCCCGGACCGCAAGCGCTATGCCATCACCGACGCCGGGGTCACGGACGTCGAGCAGTGGCTCGTCCAGCCCGAGAAGCCCGAGCCGTATCTCCAGTCGACCCTCTACACCAAGGTGGTCGTCGCCCTGCTGACCGGACGCGACGCGGACGGCCTGCTGGACGCCCAGCGCGCGGAGCACCTGCGGCTGATGCGCGAGCTCACCCGGCGCAAGAGCTCGGGCGATCTCGCCGACCAGCTCATCTGCGACCACGCGCTCTTCCACCTGGAGGCCGATCTGCGCTGGCTGGAACTCACCGCCGCCCGGCTCGACCAGCTCGCCAAGGCGGTGGGCGCGTGACCCCGTCGGGCTCCCTGCTCGCCGCCACCGGACTGCACAAGGCGTACGGGCCGACGCCCGCGCTCGCCGGGGCCGACTTCTCCGTCCACCCCGGCGAGGTCGTCGCCGTGATGGGCCCCTCGGGCTCGGGCAAGTCGACACTGCTGCACTGCCTCGCGGGCATCCTCCGGCCCGACTCCGGCACCGTCCGCTACGGCGCGCGCGAGCTGTCGGAGCTGTCGGACAGCGAGCGCAGCGCGCTGCGCCGCGGCGAGTTCGGCTTCGTCTTCCAGTTCGGCCGGCTGGTGCCGGAGCTGACCTGCGCCGAGAACGTCGCCCTGCCGCTCCGGCTCAACGGCATGAAGCGCAAGAAGGCCGAGGCCGCCGCACTGGAGTGGCTGGAGCGGCTGGAGGTCACCGAGGTGCGCGGCAAGCGGCCCGGCGAGGTCTCCGGCGGTCAGGGGCAGCGCGTCGCTGTCGCCCGCGCGCTGGTCACCAGGCCGCGCGTGATCTTCGCCGACGAGCCGACCGGCGCGCTCGACTCCCTCAACGGCGAGCGCGTGATGCAGCTGCTGACCCAGGCCGCCCGGGAGACCCGGGCCGCGGTCGTCCTGGTCACGCACGAGGCGCGGGTCGCCGCGTACTCCGACCGCGAGGTCGTCGTGCGGGACGGCGTCGCGCGGGACATGGCGGGTGTCTCATGACCCCCGCCGGCGACCAGCGCCCCGGCCACGGGCCCGCCGACATGCCGACCGGCCCCACCGGACTCACCGCCTGGGCCCGCGACCTGGCCACCGGCGCCCGCTTCGCGCTGACCGGCGGCCGTGAGGGCCTGCTGCGCACCGGGCTCACGGCGGTGGGCGTCGGCATCGGCGTGGTCCTGCTGCTGATCGCGGCTTCCGTGCCGGAGATGCTGTCCCGGCGCACCGGGCGTGAGGCCGCACGCGAGGTCACCTCCTCGGCGGCCGACGGGCCGCGGCCCGACACCCTCCTCTACCGGTCGGTCGACACCGACTACCGCGACAAGCCCGTCAACGGCGCGCTGTTGCGGGCCGAGGGCCCCAAGGCGCCCGCCCCGCCCGGCGTGGACCGGATACCCGGCGCGGGCGAGATGGTGATCTCCCCCGCGCTCGACAAGCTGCTGAAGTCCGACGAGGGAAAGCTGCTGCGCGGGCGGTTCGACCACCGCGTCGTCGGCACGATCGGCGACTCGGGCCTCATCGGTCCCGACGAGCTCTTCTATTACCTGGGCAGCGACCGGATCACCGAGGGCCTCGGTACCCTGCGCATCGACCACTACGGCTCCGGCGGCTCGGACACCCCGCAGATCCCGGCGCTGCTGGTGCTGGTCACCATGGTGTGCGTCGTCCTGCTCATGCCGGTGGCGGTCTTCATCGCGACCGCCGTGCGCTTCGGCAGCGAGCAGCGCGACCGGCGGCTCGCAGCGCTGCGGCTCGTGGGCGCGGACATCAAGTCCGTACGGCGGATCGCGTCCGGTGAGACGCTGTGTGCCGCGCTGATCGGGCTGGCCGTCGGTACGGCCGCCTTCTTCTCCGTACGGCGGTTCTCCGCAGGGGTCACGGTGCGGGACACCACGGTCCTCCCGTCCGACCTGGCCCCGACGCCCGCCCTGGCGGCGCTCGTCGCCGTCGCCGTGCCCGCCTCGGCGGTCGTGGTCACCCTGTTCGCCCTGCGCGGCGTCGCGATCGAGCCGCTGGGCATCGTGCGCGACGCGGTCGCGCGGCGCCGTCGGCTGTGGTGGCGGCTGCTGATACCCGTCGCGGGTCTGGCCCTGCTGTTCCCGCTCGACGGCCGCGCGTCCCCGTACAGCTACAGCGAAACGGTCCCGACGGCGCAGGTCGCCCTGGGCGCGGTCCTGGTTCTGGTCGGTGTGACCGCCCTGCTGCCCTGGCTGGTCGAGGCGTGCGTGGCGCGGCTGCGCGGCGGATCGCTGTCCTGGCAACTGGCCATCCGGAGGCTCCAGTTGAGCAGCGGCCCCGCGGCCCGCGCGGTCAGCGGCATCACCGTCGCCGTGGCGGGGGCGATCGCCGTGCAGATGCTCTTCGCCGGGACGCAGGGCTCCTTCGAGGAGAAGCCCGCGAACGTCCCGGCGACACACTCGCAGATGTCGGGCATGTACCGCGCGGGTTCGGCCGCGGAGGTGCGCAGCTGGACGAACCGGTTCCGGGCGACCGAGGGCGTCGAGGGCGCGGTCGCCACCGTGCAGAGCTACGCCGATGCGGTGAGCAAGGGCCGTGGCGTCACCAGCGTCATGGTCGCCGACTGCGCCACCCTGCGCGAGCTTGCCAGGCTGGACTCCTGCGCGGACGGGGACGTGTTCGTCGCCCAGGAGCCGGACGGCGACGTCCCGACGGCGAAGAACTTCCCGCCCGGCGCCGAGCTGTCACTGGTGGGGTACGGGCCCTCGACCGGCTCGGGGCGCCCGTACCGGTGGACCGTGCCCGCCTCCGCGAAGGTGGTGTCCACCCGGCCCGACCCGACCGGCGAGCACCAGTACGGCGTGCTGGCCACGCCGTCGGCGATCGACATCGGAGCCGTATCGGCGGCGCGGACGACGGTGGCGGTGAAGTTCCGTCAGGGCGACCTGGACGCCATCGAGCGGGTGCGCAACACCGCCGCCGGCATCGATCCGGCCATGCGCATGTGGCGGATGGGCGGGGTGGTGAAGGACGACCACTACGCCGCGATCCAGCGGGGGCTGCTGGTCGGCGGCACCCTCACACTGTTCCTCATCGGCGGCAGCATGCTCGTCACCACTCTGGAGCAACTCCGCGAGCGCAGCCGCCTGTTGTCCGCGCTGGTGGCGCTGGGCACCCGGCGCTCCACGATCGGCTGGTCGGTGCTCTGGCAGACCGCCGTCCCGGTCGTGCTCGGCATGGCCCTCGCGGTCGTGGGCGGCCTCGGACTCGGCTGGACGATGCTCAGGCTGATCGACCGCCAGGTGAAGGACTGGCTGTCCTTCCTCCCACTGGTGGGCGCGGGCACGGCGGTCATCCTCCTGGTGACCCTCGTGAGCCTGCCACCCCTGTGGCGCATGATGCGCCCGGACGGTCTGCGTACGGAATAACGGCCTGCGTATGGAATAAATGCGGACCGGGCTGGAGACCGACAGCAGTCCTCCAGCCCGGTCGGCTTTCGTTCAGCTCCGTTTCGCTCAGCCCTGTTTCACTCAGTCCCGTTTCGCTCAGTCCCGGGCGATCCGGACGGGCAGGCCGGCCAGCGCGTCCCGCAGCGCCTCGGCGAACTGCTCGAACTCGTCCTGACGCGCCGCCCCCGCCCGCATCGCGAGCGCCACCTTGCGCGAAGGCGCCGGCTCCGCGAAGTGGCCCGTGGCGAGCTGGTCGTTGCGGCCGGTCTCCACGCGCAGCGCCGTACGCGGCAGCAGCGTGACGCCCAGGCCGCCACCGACGAGCTGGACCAGCGTGGACAGCCCGGCGGCGCTGGTGGTGACGGGCATCCCCACCGTGCGCCCCGCCTCGCGGCAGATGTCGAGGGCCTGGTCGCGCAGGCAGTGGCCCTCGTCGAGCAGCAGGAGATCGAGTTCGCGCAGCGCGGCCCGCGGGATGTCCCCCCGCCCGGCCAGCCAGTGGTCACTCGGAGTGACCAGGACGAAGTCCTCGTCGAAGAGCGGCAGCTCGACGACCCCGGGCACGCCGAGCGGGACGGCGAGCAGCAGCAGGTCCAGCCGCCCCTGGGACAGCCCGTCCAGCAGCGAGGAGGTCTGCTCCTCGTGCACCTGGAGATCGAGGTCCGGATAGCGGTCGTGGACCAGCCTGAGCACCGCGGGCAGCAGATACGGCGCCACCGTGGGGATCACCCCGAGGCGGAGCACTCCGGTGAAGGGCGCGCGGGCGGCGTCGGCCTCCTCCAGGAGCGCGCCGACGGCGTCGAGGACGACGCGGGCACGCGCGGCCAGCCGCTCCCCCGCGGGACTGAGCAGCACCTTCCTCGTCGTACGCTCGAGAAGCTGCACGTCGAGGACCTCCTCCAGGGCCGAGACGGCACCGGAGAGCGCGGGCTGGCTCATACCGATGGCGGTCGCCGCGTCACGGAAGTGCAGGTGCTCGGCGACCGCGGCGAAGGCGCGGAGCTGGGCGAGGCTGAGCTGGCGGGGCCGGGTCGGTGCGACCTTGCCGACACCGGCCCGCGGGGGCTCCGCGGGGGTACCGGCCGGTTCCGCTTCCGGGCTTATGGACGACATGACTGATAACCACCTCCGATCAACTCCACTCAGTCTAGCTATTTCCGTTATCAATGCCTCCTGTGGCAGGCTGGCCCGAGTCCAACCCCGCAGGAAGCGCCGCCATGGTCTTCCTCGATGCAAGGAGAGCGCGTGCTCACTGTCGGTGACCAGTTCCCCCAGTACGACCTGACCGCCTGTGTGGACCTCGACGCGGACAAGGCCTTCGCGCAGATCGACAACAAGTCCTACGAGGGCAAGTGGCGCGTCGTCTTCTTCTGGCCGAAGGACTTCACCTTCGTCTGCCCGACCGAGATCGCCGCGTTCGGCAAGCTGAACGGCGAGTTCGCCGACCGTGACGCCCAGATCCTCGGCGTCTCCGGCGACTCCGAGTTCGTCCACCACGCCTGGCGCAAGGACCACGCCGACCTGCGTGACCTGCCCTTCCCGATGCTGGCCGACGCCAAGCACGAGCTCATGCAGGCCTGTGGCGTCGAGGGCGAGGACGGCTACGCCCAGCGCGCCGTCTTCATCGTGGACCCGAACAACGAGATCCAGTTCACCATGGTGACCGCCGGTTCCGTCGGCCGTAACCCCAAGGAGGTCCTGCGGGTCCTCGACGCGCTGCAGACCGACGAGCTCTGCCCGTGCAACTGGAACAAGGGCGAGACGACCCTCGACCCGGTCGCGCTGCTCGCGGGCGAGTGACCTGACATGGCCCTCGACGAGCTGAAGTCCCGGATACCGGACTTCGCCAAGGACCTGAAGCTGAACCTCGGCTCGGTCATCGGCAACTCCCCGCTCCCGCAGCAGCAGCTGTGGGGCACCGTCCTCGCCTGCGCGATCGCGAGCCGCTCGCCGATCGTGCTGCGGGAACTGGAGCCGGAGGCCAAGGCCAACCTCTCCGCCGAGGCGTACGGCGCGGCCAAGTCCGCTGCCGCCGTCATGGCGATGAACAACGTCTACTACCGCACCCGGCACCTGCTGTCGGACCCGGAGTACGGCAACCTGCGCGCGGGCCTGCGGATGAACGTCATCGGCAACCCGGGCGTGGAGAAGGTCGACTTCGAGCTGTGGTCGCTGGCCGTCTCCGCGATCAACGGCTGCGGCATGTGCCTCGACTCGCACGAGCAGGTGCTCCGCAAGGCCGGCGTGGACCGCGAGACGATCCAGGAGGCGTTCAAGATCGCCTCCGTTCTCCAGGCGGTCGGCGCGACGCTCGACTCCGAGGCGGTGCTGGCCGAGTAATCGGTCCGCCGCACGGCATCACGAAGAGGGGCCCCACCAGGCATTCACCTGGTGGGGCCCCTCTTCGTCGTCCTCAGCTGCGGCTGACCGGATCCGGTGCGGGTGCGCCCTCCGGGGCGGTGGACGCCACCGCCGAGCGGACGGCGTTCTCCCTGGCGTGTGCCCGTAGGTATCCCACCACCGTGTTGGTGACGGCGGCCAGCGGCACCGCGACCACCGCGCCGCCGATGCCGGCTATCAGCGAGCCCGCGGCCACCGAGAGGACGACCGCCAGCGGGTGGACCCGTACGGCGCGGCCGAGGATGAACGGCTGGAGGACGTGGCCCTCGATCTGCTGCACCGAGAGCACCACCACCAGCACCATCGTCGCCGTGAAGACGTCCCGCGTCACCAGCGCCACGATCACCGCGAGCGCCCCGGAGACCACGGCGCCGACGAGCGGGATGAAGGCGAAGAGGAAGATGAAGACGGCCAGCGGGACCGCCAGCGGGACGTCGAGGAAGAACAGCCCCACGCCGATGAAGATCGCGTCGATCAGGGCCACTATCACCGTGCCGCGCACATAGGCGGTCAGCGTCGCCCACGCGCGCGGACCGGCGCCCGCCACCCCCTCGCGCGCCGCCGCCGGGAACAGCTTGAGCAGCCACTGCCAGATCTTGGGGCCGTCGTAGAGCAGGAAGAGCGTGCTGAACATCGCCAGCAGGATGCCGGTCAGCACCTCGATGATGACCTGCACGCCCTCTATGCCGGCCGTGGTGATGTCCTTGGTGTTGCTGCCGATCGCCTGACTGAGGTTGTCGGCGATGCTGTTGATCTGGTCCTCGGTGACGTGGAACGGACTGTTGAGCAGCCAGTGCTTGAAGTCCTTGATGCCCTGCTGCACCTGCTTGGACAGGTCGTCGATGTTCTCGGTGACCTGCCAGACCACGAACCAGCCGACCAGGCCCATGATGACGAAGCCGGCGATGAAGGTCATGGCGGTGGCCAGGCCCCGGGGCACGCCGTGCCGCTTGAGCCAGGCGACCGTGGGCTGGAGCAGCGCCGTGATCAACAGGGCGGCGGTGAAGGCGAGGACCACCAGCTGCACGGAGCTGATCACCCGCATCAGCACCCACAGCGTCCCCGCGAGGATGAGCAGCCGCCAGGCCACCTCGGCGGCGACCCGCACACCCCAGGGCACGGCGGCCACGGGGTCGGGGCGCGCCGCGACGGCCGGGGCGTAGCCGGGCGGTGCCGGGACGTGCTCCGACGTGGGCTCGGCCCCGCCCGTCCCCGCGTCCGCGGACTCGGGGGCCCCGGCTCGGACGGACGCGGTGGCCCGTGCCGACTCGGGGACCCCGGTCCGTACGGACTCCGGAGCCGGTTCGGGCGCGGCGGCGGGCACGGGGGCCGGCGAGGGCCCGGGGGCGGAGGACACGGCGTCCGGCGTGTCCGCCGGCTGCGCCTGGGCCCTCCGGCGTTCGAGCAGCTCGGCGAGCCGGGTCAGGCCCGTCCCCACGCCGCCGATCATTTTCGGCAATCTCGACATTTCTCTTCCTCTACCCCACTACCCCGCGGCCATCATGACGACGTTACCCGTGCCCGCTGTCAGTACGTCCGCCAGTCGTCGTCGGGGAAGACACACAAAGCCCCCGACCGGTTGAGGTCGGGGGCTGAGTGAGACGTGGAAGTCACCGGCGGACCGGCGGGCCGGAGCCTAGTACCACTGGTTGGCCTGCCAGAACGACCAGGCGCCGCAGGGGCTGCCGTAGCGCTCGTTCATGTAGCCGAGGCCCCACTTGATCTGGGTGGCCGGGTTGGTCTGCCAGTCGGCGCCGGCGGAGGCCATCTTGGAGCCGGGGAGCGACTGCACCAGGCCGTAGGCGCCGGAGGAGGCGTTGGTGGCGGTGTAGTCCCAGCCGCTCTCGTTGTTCACGATGTTGCTGAAGCACTGGAACTGGTCACCGGGGATCATCTGCCGGGCCATCGCCTGCACGTCGGCGGTGGAGTAGGACCCCTTGACCGCGAAGGACGAGGCGTCGCGGGAGGCGGACCGGCTGCTGACCGCGTCCTTGTCCTCGCGCTCCTTGGCGTCCTTGGCCGCCTTCTCTTCCGCTTCCTTCTTCGCCGCGGCGTCCGCGGCGTCCTTCTTGGCGGTGGCGTCGTCGGCGGCCTGCTTGCGCGCGGTCTCCTCGGCGTCCTTCTTCGCGACCGTGTCGGCGGCGTCGGACTGGGTGTCCGCCTGCTGCGTCAGGAAGGACGCCTGCTCCTGGACGTTCTGTCCGGTGGGGATGTCCGCGAGGAGGGTCGTGTCTGCTGCGGTGGCCTCGACCTGACCGGTCGTGCCATGGTCGCTGCCCGACGCGACACCTACGACGGCGCCAACGGTGGTGACCGCGGTGGCGGATGCCACGGCGAACCCCCGGACCGAAATCCGGCTCACACGGTTTCCTTCCAGCATCGCCCGCTTAGGTGACCTCGCGGGCGCAATCGTGCCCCTGGCGCTGGCCTCCGTTTTGCGCGGAACCACCAGGGGCGGGACCGGCCGGTCACAGGAGGCGCTGACCCGGTGGGCCCTCCGCAGGGAGGTCCGCGTGATGCTCGGGCGGCATACGGCGACGCTGTTCAGTTCTTGTGGTGCGGCACCCGGAGGGTGCCGAAGTGCCGTATGCGGGGCCTGACAGGACCCAGACTCTGCCCGACGGGGACGCCCCGAGGCAATTCCACGTTGCGTGGGAAAGCTCACATGCCGTTTACTCCAGCCGTTTTGCGGAAAGTGCGGCGCGGCACGACAACGCGCGGCTAAGCTCCTTCGCTTCGCCGCGCGCTGCCCCTCGGCTCACCCTCGGTGGGGCAATTCCCTGCCCACTCCCTCAGATCCGGCCGTCCTCCAGCATTTCGGTCACCAGTGCCGCGATGGGCGAACGCTCCGAACGCGTCAGCGTGACATGGGAGAAGAGCGGATGCCCCTTCAGCTTTTCCACGACGGCGACCACGCCGTCGTAGCGTCCGACGCGGAGGTTGTCGCGCTGCGCCACGTCATGGGTGAGGACCACCCGCGAATTGGCCCCGATGCGCGACAGAACGGTCAGCAGGACATTCCTTTCGAGCGATTGCGCCTCGTCCACGATCACAAAGGCGTCGTGCAGCGACCGGCCGCGGATGTGCGTCAGCGGCAGCACCTCCAGCATGCCGCGCCCGACGACCTCCTCGATCACCTCGGCGCTCGTCACCGCGGAGAGGGTGTCGAAGACGGCCTGCGCCCAGGGGCTCATCTTCTCCGCCTCGCTGCCCGGCAGATACCCCAACTCCTGCCCGCCGACGGCGTACAGGGGGCGGAAGACCATCACCTTCCGGTGCTGCCGGCGCTCCAGGACGGCCTCCAGACCGGCGCACAGCGCCAGCGCCGACTTGCCCGTGCCCGCCCGGCCGCCCATCGACACGATGCCGATGTCCGGGTCGAGGAGCATGTCGAGCGCCACCCGCTGCTCGGCGCTGCGCCCGTGGATCCCGAACGCCTCGCGGTCGCCCCGCACCAGCCGCACCGAACCGTCGGCCGTGACCCGGCCCAGCGCCTTGCCGCGCTCGGACTGGAGCACCAGGCCGGTGTGCACGGGCAGTTCGGCGGCTTCCGGCACATATGTCACCTCGGCGGCGTAGAGCTCGTCCACTTGCTCGGCGGTGACGGCGAGTTCGGCCATCCCCGTCCAGCCCGAGTCGGTGATGGCGAGCTCGGCGCGGTACTCCTCCGCGAGCAGCCCGACCGCGGACGCCTTGATCCGCAGCGGCAGGTCCTTGGAGACGACGGTGACGTCGTACCCCTCGGCCTGGAGGTTGCGGGCCACGGCGAGGATGCGCGAGTCGTTGTCACCGAGGCGGAAACCGGCGGGCAGTATGCCGGGATCCGAGTGATTGAGCTCGACCCTGAGCGTCCCGCCCAGCTCGCCGATCGGGATCGGTGAGTCGAGGCGGCCGAATTGCACCCGGTACCCGTCCAGCAGCCGGAGTGCCTGCCGTGCGAAGTAACCGAGCTCGGGGTGCTGCCTCTTGGCCTCCAGCTCCGTGACCACCACCACGGGCAGCACGACCTCGTGCTCCTCGAAGCGGGCCATGGCGCCTGGATCGGCCAGCAGGACGCTGGTGTCGAGGACATAGGTGCGCCGGTCGTTCTCACGGCGCTTCTTGCTGGTCACCACGGGTGGACGAACCCCCTCGGGGAGAGGTCGGGGCGCGACGACGTCGCCGGGGAACTTGGGCCGGGTCCGTGCCCTTCGAGGGCCGGACGCCGGCCCTCCGCGTCGTCCGAGCGGGCCCGCGGGTCCGCTCGGTCCGCACGGTCGTCGTCCGTGTGCAAAGGGCCTCCCGGGCGGGCGGCCCCATGCCACCCGCTGGCAGAGCGACGGTCTTTGGACAGACCGTCGGCCTGGAGGGGATATTCCCGCTGGACCGCTTGACCATGCAACGGCATATGCGACGGCGAGGTGAACGCCCGATCTGTCAGCGGCCGTAGCCGTGCCCGAACTCCGTCTCCGCGAGCCGCTCCCGCGCCGCGATCAGTAGCCGTAGCGGCGGTGGCGCGCGGCGTAATCCCGCAGCGCGCGCAGGAAATCGACCTTTCGGAAGGCCGGCCAGAAGACCTCGCAGAAGTAGTACTCCGAGTGCGCGCTCTGCCAGAGCATGAAGCCGGACAACCGCTGTTCGCCGCTGGTGCGGATCACCAGATCCGGGTCGGGCTGGCCGCGCGTATAGAGGTGCTTGGAAATGTGCTCCACATCGACCATCTCGGCGAGTTCCTCGAAAGAGGTGCCGTTGTCGGCCGCTTCGAGCACCAGCGAACGCACCGCGTCCGCGATCTCCTGCCGACCGCCGTAGCCGACCGCGACATTGACCAGTATTCCGTCGATGCCGTCGGTGCCCTGCTCGGCCTCCTTGAGCACGGACTGCGTACGGGCGGGGAGCAGGTCGAGGGTGCCGACGTGGTGGACGCGCCAGCGGCCGTCCGCGGCGAGGCCGCGCACCGTGTTCTCGATGATGCCGAGCAGGGGGTTGAGCTGGTCGGCGGGGCGGTCGAGGTTGTCGGTGGAGAGCATCCAGAGGGTGACGACCTCGACGTCGGTCTCGGCGCACCAGCCGAGCAGCTCATGGATCTTGTCGGCGCCGGCCTGGTGGCCCTGCTCCAGCGTGCGGCCGTCGGCGCGGGCCCAGCGGCGGTTGCCGTCGAGGATGACGCCGATGTGCTTGGGCACCTGCGCGTGGTCGAGGCGGCCTTCCACCCGGCGTGCGTAGAGCCTGTACACCAGGTCGCGCAACTTCACGTCTTCCAGCCCCTCCATGCCACGGCGGTCGCCCCGAGGGCGCCACACTACTGCCCGCGTGTCACGAGGACCCAACTCGGTCTGTCACAAGACCGTGATAGTCAGATACACATGACCGATTCCGCTCATTCCACTCACTATCGTGCAGCCGAAAATCGCTATGACGCGATGGAGTACCGCCGCACGGGGCACAGTGGCCTCAAGCTGCCCGCCATCTCGCTGGGCCTGTGGCACAACTTCGGCGACGACCGGGCGCTGGAGTCGCAGCGCGCCATTCTCCGCCGGGCCTTCGACCTGGGTGTCACCCACTTCGACCTGGCCAACAACTACGGCCCGCCGCCCGGCTCCGCGGAGCTGAACTTCGGCAAGATCTTCGCCCAGGACCTCCGTCCGTACCGCGACGAGATCGTGCTCTCCACCAAGGCCGGCTATCTCATGCACCCCGGCCCGTACGGCGAGTGGGGCTCCCGGAAATACCTGCTCTCGTCCCTCGACGCGTCGTTGCGCCGGATGGGTGTCGACCACGTCGACATCTTCTACTCGCACCGCTTCGACCCGGAGACCCCGCTGGAGGAGACGATGGGCGCCCTCGCGTCCGCCGTCCAGCAGGGCAAGGCGCTCTACGCGGGCGTGTCCTCGTACAGCGCGGAGAACACCCGTGAGGCGGCGCGCATCCTGCGCGGGATGGGCGTGCCCGCGCTGATCCACCAGCCGTCCTACTCGATGATCAACCGCTGGACGGAGGACGACGGGCTGCTCGACGCCCTGGAGACGGAGGGCATGGGCTGCATCTCCTTCGCGCCGCTGGCGCAGGGGCTGCTGACCGACAAGTACCTGGACGGCATCCCGGAGGGCTCGCGGGCGTCGCAGGGCAAGTCGCTGGACCCGGGGCTGCTGACGGAGGACGTCGTACGGCGGCTGCGCGGGCTCGACGGGATCGCCCGGCGGCGCGGCCAGTCGCTGGCCCAGCTGGCCCTGACGTGGGTGCTGCGCGACCCGCGGATGACGTCGGCGCTGATCGGCGCCTCCAGCGTGCGCCAGCTGGAGGCGAACGTCGCCGCGCTCGGAGCTCCGAAGCTGACCGAGGAGGAGCTGTCGGAGATCGATTCCTTCGCGGTAAGCACCGAGGGTGTCAATATCTGGGCGAGCCGCAACGGGTCCTAGCCGAGTCCTAGGCCATCTCTCAAACCTCATACGAATCATCACGCACCGTGATGTGAGGGAAAGAAAACGGGCCGGTCCGTGGGGGGGATACGGACCGGCCCGAGGGGGGGTTTCCACCTTAACCGCTCTGAGGCCGTGCTCCGCGCACCGACGAGGGTGACGGCCCGCGCGATGCTGACGCTCGGTGACCTTATTGATCTTGAACTCGGCGGCGGACGGGCATCGCCCGGAGCCGCACAGGCCCTGCGAGCGCTGGGCCTACGGCGTAGAACAAGCCATTCGAGGCTCGGCCGGATGTCTGCCCCGACGACTTCCGAAAACTTCCTGAAAATTCATCGGCAGGTTGATGCGTTTGACGCCTTTTGACGTCAGACGGTCCGAGTCTGCCGCGTGGCGTTTTCTTGGCAGATCATGATTTCTGCGGTGCTTTGTCCGTCCACTGGGCCGACCGGGCGACGCACGAGGGCGGGGACGAGGGTGAGGAGGCCGAGGACGGCCATGCCCGCCCCGATCCACAGCGGCGCCCGCAGCCCGAAGGCGTCGATGGCCGGCCCGCCGGCCGAGGTCCCGATGATGATGCCGAGAGTGATGAACGAGGAGTGGATCGTGTTGACCAGCGGCCCGGCGTTGCCCGCGCGCTGGACGCGGGTGGCCATCGCGGGGTTCATCGTGACGCCGACGAGGCCGATCCCCAGCATGAACACGACCGCCGGTACGGGCAGGTGGGCGAACAGCGCGAAGCCGACGAGGAACGCCAGGTTCAGCGCGAGGCCGCAGAGCAGGACGCCGAGGGTGTGACGGTCGGCGAGGCGCCCGACGACGGTGTTGCCCACCACGGTGGCCGCGCCGTACGCGATGAGGAGCAGCGGCACGGTGCCGGCGGCGAAGCCCGTGACCTCCGTGAGGATCGGGTTGAGGTAGCTGAACGCGGAGAACGTCGCGCCGATGATGAATGTGCTGGTGGAGAGCGCGAGCCACAGCCGGGGGCGGCGGAAGACGCCCAGTTCGCCCCGTATGCCCCCACCGCCCTCGACACCTTCGGAGGGGGCCCGGTCCAGACGGGGGACGCTGGCGAGGGTGCAGAGCGCGGCGACGACCGTGAGCACGGTGATGCCCCAAAAGGCCGCGCGCCAGCCGAGGTGTTCGCCGGTCACGGTGGCCAGCGGCAGGCCGAGCAGGGTGCCCAGCATCAGGCCGTTCATGACCACCGCGATGGCGCGTCCGCGCACCTCCGGGCGGACGAGGCGGGCGCACAGCGAGAGGGAGACGCCGAAGAACGCCTGTGACGCGGTGCCGGTGACGACGCGGGCCACGACCATGGCCGTGTACGTGGACGCGATGGCGGCCAGGACGTTGCCGGCCAGGAAGACGGCGAACAGCACCATCAGCGCCTGCTTCTGCCGCAGCCTCAGCACGGCCACGGTGAGGACCGGGCCCCCGACGGCCATGGCCACCGCGAACGCGGTGATGAGATAGCCGATTTCGGGGATGGTCGCGTCCAGCCCCTCGGCCATCTGCGGCATCAGTCCTGCGACGACGAACTCGCTGGTCACCATGGCGAAGATGCCTAGGGCGAGGACGTATATGGCTCGTGGCACAGCGGGTCACCTTGTCTTTTTTGTAACGTGCAGTTCAAAACTTGGGCGCGAAAAGGGCAGGGATGTCGGCAATGGTCAGCAATAGGTGGGCAGGGGCGTGAAGGGCGTCAGATCGCGTCGAGCGTGGCGCGGGCGATGTCCTCCAGCGCCGTGCGGCCGACCCCCGCGCGGGCGGAGACACGCATGCCGCCGATGGCGGCGATCACGAAGTGCGCGAGGGCGCGGGCGTCCTTGGCCGCGTCGATCTCACCGGCGCGCTGCCCCTCGGCAATGACGGCGGCCAGGATCTCCAGCCGCTTGCGGTAGTCGCGCTCCAGCTCACGCGCCACATCGGCGTCGCGGCCGGCGAGTTCGACGGCGGTGTTGACGACGAGGCAGCCACGGTGACCGCCGGCCGATCCGCACTCCTCCTCGACGACGCTCTCCAGCATCGTGCGGAGCTTCTCCCGCACCGGCGGATCGCCGTCGAACAGGGCCCGTTGATACTCCGCCCTGACGTCCATGTAGCGCCGCAGGGCCCGGCAGAAGAGGTCGTGCTTGCTCTTGAAGGTGTTGTAGATGCTGCTCCTGCCCAGCCCCGTGGCATCGCACAGGTCCTGGGTGGAGGTCGCTTCGTATCCGGCGGTCCAGAACGCCTGCAACGCGGCGTCGACCGCCCGCTCCTCGTCGAACATCCTCGGCCGGGCCATGCGTCGAACCGTACCCGTTTTGGATCACGCGGTCCAATAGTTCGGTCCGCGGTGCCCGCGGGCGCCTCCGCCCTCCGTTCACGTCCCCGTGGCGCCTCCCAGCAGAAGGCCGAGCCACGCGCCCGCGAGCATGAAGGGGCCGAGCGCCAGGGCCGTGCCGCGGGCGGCCCGGCGGGTCAGGAGCAGCGCCGTCCCGTGGAGCGAGCCCAGCAGGAGGCCCGCGAAGGCGCCCAGGAAGAGGACCTGCCAGCCGTACCACCCCAGGGCGCACCCCAGGCCGAGAGCCAGCTTCACGTCACCGAACCCCATGCCGCTCGGGTGGATCAGGAAGAGCACGAGATAGCAGCCGCCCAGCGCCGCTCCGCCCAGCAGCGCCCCCGGCCAGGACCCCGCCGACCCGGGTATCAGGGCCGCGAGGCCCAGCAGCAGCGCCACGCCCGCCGCCAGGGGCAGCGTCAGCACGTCCGGCAGCCGTCGCACCGACCGGTCGACCCCTGCCAGCAGCACCGCCACCGGCGCAGCCAGCAGCCACACCGCGAGCTCGGGCCGCGCCCCCGCCACGGCGGCGAACCCCGCGCACACCGCACCGGTCACCCCGGCCCACCACAGCGCGCCCGGTGCGTACCGCTCGCCGCACTCCCCGCAGCGGCCCCGCCCCAGCCAGCCCACGAGCGCGTGCCCGCACGGGCCCGCCGACCGCCACGGCTCCCACGGCTCCACACTCAGGCGGTAGTGCGCCCGGGGCAGCGACACCCCGGCCACGGCCCCGTACAGGGCGGCGAGGACGATCAACAGCGCGGCCATGGACCGAGGTTACGCAGAAGCGGCGATGCCCGTCGGGGCCTGTGGATAAAGTGCCTCCAGGGCACCACACACCCCACGGGTCACGGCCGAAGGGACCTCTCATGCCTCGTCGGCACGACGGCACCGCGAGCCTGTACGTCCCGCCCGGGAGCGCCGGGCCCGACGCGGAGCACGGCAGCGGGCTCGTGGTCCCGCTGGAGGTGGCCGCCTCCTACCGCGCCCGCACCCGCGGCCTCCTCGGCCGCGACCACGTCGAGGGCGCGCTGCTCCTCACCCCGGCCTCGTCGGTGCACACCTTCCGGATGCGCTTCCCCATCGACGTGGCCTATCTGGACCGGCACTTGACCGTCCTGGCCGTACGCACCATGCGCCCCTGGCGCCTCGGGGCGCCGCGCGTCCGCTCGCGCCATGTGCTGGAGGCGGCGGCGGGGTCCATGCGGCTGTGGGGCCTGCGGCCCGGCGTACGGGTCGAGATCCGCCCCTGACGCCCCTGGCCTCACTCCTCGCCGCGCCGGGCCGCCAGCGTCCATCCGCCGAGCCCGAGCAGCAGCAGCGACCCGGTGGTGACGCCCGCGTACCCGACGGCGCGCAGCCGCCGGTCGCGGTGCCGCCCGGCGACCGCGCTCGTCGGGCGCATGCTCCCCGCGGGCGCCCGCGTCTCCTCGCGCGCCTTGCCGACGTCCACCGTGAGCGTGACGGGCACCCGGCTCGGCTTCCCCTGGCCCACCTTGGGGTTGAGGCTCACCTGGAGGTAGTACCAGCCCGCGAGGCGCATGCCCCGGGCGGCGTCCCCGCCCACGCCGCCGCCGGCCGCGGCGGCGGGCGTGGTCAGCGAGAGGTCCGCGGGCTTGCCCTGATAGCCGCCGGTCCTGTTCATGACGTAGCCGCGGGCCGCGTTGCTCAGTCCCATCCGCACCCCGGCGATCACATACGGCGTGCTCCCGGCGTCCTGGTCGGTCCCGAACCGCGCGTCCGCCGCGAGCTGCTGACCCGCTCCGACCGGGACGCGGTAGAAGTGGGTCTCGCCGGGCCGGAGTTCGTCCGTCCAGACTCCGGGGCGGATCTCCGCGGCGTCGTTGAAGCCCGACCCGCCGCGGACGCCGCCGCCCTGGACGCCCACTCCCCCGCCGCCCGGCGCGGGCGCGGTGCGCGCCGTCCGGTCGCCGCCGGGGTCGCCCGCGGACACCGGATCCGCGGGTGTGCTCACGTACTTCAGCTCGACCGGCACGGCGGCGGTGTCGCCGCCCGCCGCGTCGCCGCGCTCCACGACGAAACGGTAGGTCCCCGCGGCCTTGCAGGCCCCGCCCGTGGCGGTCACCCGCTCCGCGTAGTCGGCGACCGGATAGGCGCCACCGGCCGAGAGGAACGTGCGGTGGTGGCCCACGCCGCACTGTGTGCCGTCCTGCGCCTCCAGGGACACCGAGATCCCGTCCCGGGCCCCCATGGAGCTGCCGGGGGCGGGCGCGGCCACGGCCGAGACGTACGCGCTGGACCGCGCGTCCAGCCGCACGGCGTAGTACTTCCGCTGCCCGGGGGTGACGCTGTCCTTGTAGGTGTGCGCGCCGGGTTTCAACAGGGGGGCGTCGGCGGTGTTCTCGGAGCCGTTCAGCTCCTGTGCGTCCGGGGCCATCCTGTACGAGGCGGCGGGCGGGGCCTCCTCCACTGCGGCGTCCGCCTGCGCGGCTGCCGCGATCAGCACGCACAGGGCCGCCGCCCCGACGAGTCCGCCTCTCGCTCTCCCCCGGCGCATCTTCCGCCTCCCTGGCGCGTCCCGGCTTCCAGGGCCTCATCCTGCCGCCTGGTGGACGGGGGCGCGAGGCTCCGTCGGGCCCTCAGCCCCGCGTGGGGAAGCTGACCTCCACCCGGCGGTTGCGGCGGCGGCCGTCCTCCGAGGAGTTGTCCGCGATGGGGTAGTCCTCGCCGTACCCGCGTATCTGGTACGAGACGGCCGACGATCCGATGTCCAGGGCGAGTTGGCGCTGCACCGCGTCGGCCCGCTGCTTCGACAGCTCCACGCCGTGCTCCGCGGAACCGAGGTTGTCCGTGAAGCCGAAGACGCGGAGCGTGGTCGCGTGCCGCTTCTTCGCCTCGTCCGCGATCGCCCGGATCCGCTTGCCGGCCTCCGCGCCGAGCGTCGCGCTGTCCTTGTCGAAGAGCACCTCCGCCTGGAGGGCGAAGGTGACGTCGACGTTGGTGTCCTCGCGGCGCTCTCCCCCGTCGCCCGTCTCGACGACGGACTTGATGTCGAGGACCCGGCCGGGTGCGAGTTTCGCGCCCGGCCGCATCCGCAGGCCGTGGGCGGAACCGTCGGTCTTCACCGGCGGTGTGGCGTCGGCCTTGCCGCCGGGTCCGCTCTGCGCGCGGGCGGGCGCGGCGGCCGGGGTGGTGACCAGCAGAGCGGTGGACAGGGCCACGGCGACGACCGCCCCGCGGCCGATCCGGGGAACGTACGCGGTCCGGGTCATCCGGCTCACTCCGAGATCCGCAGGCGGACGGACGGCATGGTCGGCACCTGGAAGTCGACGTCCGTGACGTTCTCCGGCGGCGCGGGGAACTGCGCGAAGACGGGCCGGCTCTCCTGGGGCTTGATGTTGGTCAGGCCCGTGCTGCACAGGCACTCGCCGTCCGTGTCCCGCAGCACCAGATAGCGCTTCTTGCTCGCCCCGTCGACCAGCGAGGCGCCGGAGATGGAGGAGCGGGACTTCATGTCCGTCTCCTGGGAGAGCCAGTGGATGGCGTTGAACGGTTTGCCGCCCCCGTTCGTCAGCGTGCCGCTCACCGTGACGAAGCCACCGCTGTCCCGTACCGCGGAATTGACGGCGATGACGACACCGTCAGGGCCCTTCATCTCGCCTATGACCTCGCCCGGCCGGCCGGAGGGAGCGTTCTTCGCGCTGCCCGGAGGGCCGGCCGACTTCTTGGCCGAGGCGGCGTCCGCGTCCTTCCCGCCGCTGTCCCCGCCGCAGCCGGACACGGCGAGGGCCAGGAGGGCCACGACCGCCGCCGCTGCCGCGCGTCTGCGGGACTTCGTGATGTGCCGCGTGCTCATGAGGGCGCGTCCTTTCGAGGAGTCACCGGCGGGAGGGCGACCGCGCTGCGGGCCGCTTCAGTCGGCGAGGCGTACGGCGAACAGCGCTCCGACCGCTCTCGCGAGCTCGTCGGGGCGCTTCGGATCGATCGACACCACCCGCCCGTCGCACACGATGTCGACGGGTGGCTTCTGCGCCTCGGGGGACACCCCCGCGCAGCGGGGTTCCACCACGGCGCGGGCCGTGGCCGTCGCGTGGACGTCCTCGGTACCGGGGACGACCGAGCGGCCGACGGCCGCCGAGGAGCGGACGGTGACGGTGAAGGCTGCGGGGAGCGTCCCCGGGGCGGACGTGCCGCACCCGCCCACGACCTCGGCGCCGTTGCTCCGGGCGTACGCGTCGGCCTCGCCGCAGGCGGCGTCCGCGTCGCCCGTGCGGCCGTCCAGCCAGTCCGCCCAGCCACCACCGGCCCCCAGGGCCGCCAGCAGTCCCGTACGCAGCTGATCGCGGTAGCTCTGGGCCGCCGCCAGGGCGGCGGCGTCCGCGGCCGTCTGCGCGCCGTTCTTGTTCGCTCCCGCCTGGCCTACGGCGAAGAACGCCAGGGCGAGGAAGAGCAGTGCGGCGACCGCCGTGACGTAGATCGGGAACGCCTGTCCGGCGTCGCCGTGCGCGCGGCGGGCGGCGGCGCGCGTCAGCCGCCCGTGACCTGGGAGATCTTGTCGGAGATGGCGCTGGCGATCGCGCTGCCGAAGTCCGTGCGGGTCAGCACCAGGGCGATCGCCACGACCACGGCGATGATGCCCAGGTACTCGATCGCGGTCTGTCCGCGGTCGCCCCGCGGGGAGCGGCGGCGCTCCTCCGGGTCTCTCCCCGGGCCCCGGCCGTTTCCCGGGATGTGCTCGCGCGACGTCTCCATGCTGTTCCCCTCCATCGACGGCAACCCCCGTGCGGTACGGAATCCGGGTGTGGTGCGTGGTGTCGCTCACGCCCCATGAAAAGTACGCCGGAACGGCGCTCGCGGAACAGTGCGTCCGGCACCATTCCCGTCCCCTGAGGGGGAGTTGGGACACCACCGAACAGACGCGCCTCACAGAACCCACGCGGCCCACGCATCCCACCTCCACCCGGGTCAACGCCCCATGATCGAACCGAAGTTCGTACCCGACCCGAGGAAGAATCCCGCCACCATCAGGATCATCGTGCCCGGCACCATGCAGGTGGTGATCACGACCGTGGCCTTCGGCACCGCGCGGGCCGCGCGGCGGCGGGCCCGCTGGGCGTCCGTGCGGCGCATGTCGTCGGCGATGGAGATCAGCGTGTCGACGATCGGCGCGCCGAGTTCCTCGCCCTGCTGCAACGCCGTGACGAACCGCGCGACCTGTTCCGAGTCGTTGCGGACGCGCAGTTCCTCGAACGCCTGCCGCCTGCCGACGCCCATGTCCAGCTGGCGCAGGGTGATGCGGAGTTCGTCCGCCCACGGGCCCTCGTACTTCTCCGCCACCCGGTCGAGGGCCTGCCGGAAGCTCAGTCCGGCGCTCACAACCACCGCGAGGACGTCCAGGAAGTCCGGCAGCGTGCGGTCGATCGCGTCCTTGCGTTCGCGCACGGCGGCCCAGATGCCGACCTCGATCCAGAAGAGCCCGAAGGCGACCATCAGCAGGGCGACGACCAGCCGTCCGGCGAGGAGCATGACGAGGGCACCACCGAAGCCAAGAAAGCCGTAGACGGCACGGCGCGCGGCATAGCGGTCGACGGTCAGGCCGCCGGGGTTCCCCGCGCGGTCGATCCGGGTGCGCACCTTCGCGACCCGCCTCTCGCCCATCATCCGCAGCACGAGCGGCGCGTACCGCATGCCGAGCCGGTCCAGCGCCGAGCCCACGGCCGTGGTCCGGGTGGAACCGACCTCCAGGGCCAGGGTGAGGTCCGTCGGCAGCTTGACCTCGCTGCGGTAGAGCGCGACGCCCGCGCAGGCGCCCGCGACGGACAGCGCGGCCAGCAGCCCCAGCAGAAGACCCATGCCCGCCCCTCAGACGTCGATCCTGGCCAGGCGGCGGATCGCCAGGAAGCCCAGCGCGTACAGGCAGAACGCGGCGACGACGGCTGCCTGGCCGAGGAAGGTGGAGGTCATGCGGTCGATCGACCCGGGTGCGATGCGGTCCATCAGCAGCAGCGTCCCGACGCCCATCAGGGGGACGACATAAGCCGTGACGGTCACCTGCGACAGCTGGGTGCGCACCTCCCGGCGGGTCTCCTTCCGCTCCTCCAGCGTCCTGGTGAGATTGCGCAGCGAACTGACGACCGCGCCGCCCGCTCTGTTCGAGAGCACCAAGGTCGTCACCAGGACGCCGAGTTCACGCGAGGGAAGCCGTTCGGCGAGCTCGCCGAGGGCGTCGTCGACCGAGTGCCCGACCGCGAGCTTGTCGGCCACCTTGGCGAGCTCCTCGCCCGCCGGTGCCTCCATCTCGTCGGCGGCCATGGCGAGTGCCGTACGGAGGGCCAGTCCGGCCTGGGTGGCGTTGGCGAGGATGCGGGACAGCTCGGGCAGCTGGTTGATGAACCGCTCGATGCGCTTGCGGCGTTGCAGGCCGAGGAAGGCGGACGCGGACCACAGGGCGGCCAGCGCGGCCGGCGGGCCGAAGAAGGGCGCCAGGGCGGCGGCCGCGACGAGCCACAGCCCGGCCGCCGCGGCGAGCGCGCAGACGGTGAACTCGCCCGGTGTGACGTCCAGTCCCGTCGACGCGAGCCGCCGCTCCAGCCGGCGCCCCGCCCGCGTGGCGCGCAGCCGCCGGTCCAGCCCCCGGAAGTGCCGCACGCGCCCGGCGGGCGGCAGGGCCGGGGCGTCGGAGAGCCGCGCCACCAGCGACTGCCGCTGCGCCTTCCCGGCCGCGTACACCAGCGCGCCCGCCGTGCCCAGCGCGCAGCACAGCAGGGTGGCACCGGCGGTCAGCAGTACAAGTGCGTTCATGTGCGGCTACCTCTGCCTCGCTTCTCGGACGGTGAGCTCGGTGGGGAACGCGGCGACGCCGAACGCCGCCGGTACGGCCTCGTCGGCCATCCGCAGCCGCTCGGCGACGCGCTCGGGGACAGGGAAGCACGAGAACCGCCCGCGCACGATGCGGTCCGAGTCCATCGGCCGGGCGTCGAAGCGGCAGACGGTGGCCAGGCGGTAGTCCTCCCGGCCGTGCGAGTCGAGCAGCGCGATCTCGACGACCCGCCGTGAGCCGTCCGCGTGCCGGGTCAGCTGGACGACGCAGTCGACGGCACTGTTGATCTGATCGCGCAGCGCCTCGTACGGGATCTTCACCTCGGACATCGACGCCAGCGTCTGCAGGCGCATCAGGGCGTCCTCCGCGCTGTTGGCGTGCACGGTGGCGAGCGAGCCGTCGTGGCCGGTGGACATCGCCTGGAGCATGTCGAGCGTCTCGCCGCCGCGGACCTCGCCGACGATGATCCGGTCCGGGCGCATCCGCAGGGAGTTGCGGACGAGGTCCCGGATGGTGATCCGGCCGTTGCCCTCGACGTTGGGGGGACGCGACTCCAGCCGGATGACATGGGCCTGCTGGAGCTGGAGCTCGGCGGCGTCCTCGACGGTGATGATCCGCTCGCCCTCCGGGATGAGCCCGGAGAGGGCGTTCAGCAGGGTGGTCTTGCCGGAGCCGGTCGGGCCGGAGACGACGACGTTGAACTTCGCCCGGACGAGCGCGGAGAGCAGCACCAGCATCCGCTCGTCGAGCGTCCCCATGCCGATCAGCTCCGGCAGGGTGTACGCGCGGGGGAAGCGGCGGATGGTCAGCGTCGCGCCGTTCAGCGCGAGCGGCGGGATGATGACGTTGACGCGCTCGCCGCTGGGCAGCCGCGCGTCGACCATCGGATTCGACTCGTCCACCCGCCGGTTGACCGTGGAGACGATGCGTTCGATGGTCTGCATCAGCTGTTCGTTGGACGCGAACCGCACGGGTACGAGCTCCACGCGCCCGGCGCGTTCCACGAAGATCTGGTCGGGGCCGTTGACCATGATCTCGGTGATCGAGGGGTCCTCCAGGAGGGGTTCGAGGACGCCCAGCCCCAGTGCCTCGTCGACGACGCGGCGGATGAGCCGGTCGCGCTCGGAGGTGGAGAGGACCGGGCCCTCCCGGCTGAGGATGTGCCCGAGGACCCGCTCCAGCCGGGTGCGGCGCTCGGCGGCGGCGAGCGCGGACATCTCGGCGAGGTCGATCTCCTCCAGCAGCTTCGCGCGGTAGACGGGGACGAGATGGCTCGACTCCCGCCCGTCCGTGGGCACTTCCGGTGCGACGATCCGCGCCCGCAGGCTCATGGCACACTCCTCGGGCAGCGCATGGTGGCCCGCCGGGTGACGGACCGGTCGCCCAGCAGCGGCAGGACGGCCGGGATCCTCACGGTGACGGTGGCAGTGGTCTCCCCTGCGCCCTCACAGGGTGCCGCGTCGGGCGCGCCGTCGGTCTGCAACCAACTGCTCAGCGCGGCCCGTCCGGCGTCCGCCGGCGTCGTCCTCGGGTCGTCCTGAGTGGCGGTACGGGCCGCGGCTCTCGCTGCGCTCCCGGCTTGCTGGGTGGCGAAGGCGGCGAGCCCCAGTTGCAGGGCGGCGAGCCCGATCAGGAGCAGCACGGGAAGGAACCCGAGCAACTCGATGGAGGCGGACCCTTGGTCACGGCGCGCGCGTGGACGCCTGCGGCGGGCTTTCGCCTTTGGGTGCGGGTCCGTTGTGCCTGCGGCACGTGGGGGCTCCGCCCGGGGCCCCTTATTTGCGGGTCGGTTGGCGCCTGCGGCGGGCTTGTTCCCCAGCCCCGCCCCTTCCCGAAACTGGGGCTCCGCCCCAGACCCCGAGCTGCGGATCCGTTGCCGCCTGCGGCGGGAGCGGCCTGCGGCCGCGTCCTCAAACGCCGGACGGGCTGGATTTCGCGCACCCGGCGGAAAAGAAAAGAACGGCGCACCCGGCTGAAAGAACGGCGCCCGGCTGGAATGAAGCCGGGCGCGGCGGAAAAGGAAGGCACACCCGGCTGACGAGAAAAGCGTGCCCCGAAAGCCTACGGGCCCCCCGACCCCGATGTCGCCCACCGGCGGAGGGGGTGGGGCTGGAGGGTGGGGTTCTGGAACGCGGTGCGATGTCACGGCACTCAATACGCGTGACAGCGCCACGCACCGCGTTCGAGGTTCCCAGCCCGGAGGCCACACCCCCGGTCCAGCCACCAACCCAGCCCGGCCGGCGATTGAGGCCGCCCGCCGCAGGCGCAACGCCCCCGCAGACAAAAACACACCCGACAACACCCTCACCCCTCAGCCGCCGCCCCCGCCGACCCGGACACCCGCCAAGGCCAACTCACCGCCCCAGGAAAAAGCACCGGCACAGACAACGACACCCTCGCCCGGTACACACCGCCCTCCACCCCGCACCCAATGCCGTCCGCGCCCCACGCGCCCGGTACGTCCGCGGACGCCGCCGCCACGCAGTCACCCCCGGCCGCACCCGCGCGAGCGCCCTTGTCGGCGGCGTCCCCGGCAAGGGAGTACGTGTAGCCGATCAGTACGCACTGCCAGACCACGGCGAGCACCACCAGGATCAGCGGCAGAATGCCGAGGAACTCCACAGCGACCTGCCCCCGGTCCCCACCGCCGCGCCGCCGGAAGCGGCTGGTCGGGACAGGCGCGAGCTGATCAGCGCCCGTACCGCCCGTACTAACCCCCCCCGCCCGGCCCAATCGCCGCCCGCCGCCTCCGCAGCCCCCCGGTGAGCGAGCGGTCCGCGTGCGCGGCGGTGCGCGGCCCGCCGGTCCGGGCGGCCGGCCCGGAGGCGAGGCCGAGTTCGGCGGCGAGGGTCCACAGGGCCTGCCGGACGGCGGACCGGGCGTCGAGGTCCTGCATGCGGCCGGAGTCGACGGCGGCCTGAAGTTCCTTGTAGCCCGCCGGGACGGTCGTGCGGGCCGCCCGGGTGCCGGTGGCGCGCTCGACCAGGGAGGGCTGGATCTCGGCACTGCGGGTGTGCCGGTTGACGACGGTGACCGTCTCGGACGCCTTGCGGATCTGGAGCCGCTCCCAGAGCCGCACCATGCGCTTGGCGGCCCGTACGGACACCACGTCCGGTGTGGTGACGAGCAGGGCCACGTCGGCGGTCTCGACAACTGCCGCGCAGGCGGCGGTGATCTGCGTGCCGCAGTCCACGACGACGAGTTCGTAGCGGCCGCGCAGGGCGCCCACGATCTGCCGGGAGGCGAGGTCGCCGACCTCCTCGCCGCGCTCGCCCTCCGCCGGTGCGAGCAGCAGGCCGGGCCCGGCCGGGTGCGGGAAGACGGCGTCCTGGAGGACGCGCGGGGAGATGTCGCTGATGCCGGCCAGATCCGCGATGGACCGCCGGAACTGCACGTCCAGATAGGAGGCGATGTCGCCGGACTGGAGGTCCATGTCGACCAGGACGACGCTGCGCCCGGCGGCACAGGCGGCGAGGGCGAGCTGGACTGCCGTGACCGTCGTACCGACGCCGCCCTTGGCGCCGGTGACCGCGACGAGCGTGCCGCCGGGCCCCGTACCGGCCGCCGCCTCGCCACCGCCGCCGAGGTGGCGGCGGACGCCAGCGGCCCACTGGGCGGCGGCCTGCACCCGGGTGCCCAGTTCGTCGTACGAGAGCGGCAGCCCGGCGAGGCCGCGGGCGCCGGAGTCCATGGCCGCGGCGTAGAGCGCGGGGCCGGGGGACGCGGTGACCAGGACGACGCCGGTGGCGGGGAAGCGGAGGGCCACTTCACGGATGAGTTCGAGCGCGGGTAACGGCCCGAGGCGCTCGTGGACGAGGACGACCTCGGGGAGTTCCTCGACCGAGGCGGCGCCCATGACGGCGAGCGTGTCGAGGAGCCGGGTGGAGTCACCGGCGGTCGGCAGGGGTTCGACGCCGGGGAGCTGGCCGAGGAGTCCGCCGACGGCGCGGGCGGCGTCCGGGTCGCCGATGGCCGGGAGAATTCTGATCGTCACCGTGTCCCTTGCCTCTCCTGACCGCTGTCCGTCGCCGTCACTTGTCGTTGTCGAGCGTGTAGGTGCGGTCCGCGCCGCTGACCCCGGAGTCGTCGCCGGGGGCGACCAGGGCGAGCCGCACATGGGAGGCGAACGACTCCGCGTACGCGACGCGCTGGGCGTCCTTGGTGTCGAGGGCGAAGGTGATCGGCACGGCCTCGCCCGCGCGCCGGGTGGTGGCCCCGGTGGAGCCGCTGTCGCGGTCGAGGGCCTTCAGCTTGCCGACGGCGATGACCTGCGCGTCGCTCACGATGACCTTGGAGACGGGCTTGGTCCCCTGGTCCTTGCCGTCGAAGGTGGCGAAGATGTTCACCTTCGAACCGGCGTTGATCTTCCCCGCGACGCCCGTCGCCGCGTCGATCATGATGGCGATCTCCTGCTGGCCCGGCTTGAGTTCGGGGCGGGCGGCCATCATGTCCTCCTGGAGGAGCGAGCCCTTGCGCAGGGGCGTGACAGCGATCTTGCCGGTGAGCTGTCCGAGGTCGGTGACGGCGGTCGAGGGCAGCCAGCGCTTGGGCATCGAGATCCTCTCGAAGCGGTCCCGGGCCTCTTCGAGGGGCTGGTAGGCGGGGATGTCGGCGCGCAGCCGGTAGGCGGTGGCCCCGGGGCCGACCTTCGACTCCGCGTCGTGGATGACCGCGAAGACCCCGGCGAACGCGCCGAGGGCGCAGAGGACCGACAGGAGCAGGAGGATGATCCCGCGGCGCTGGCGTGAGTTCATGGGGCGGCGGACCTCGTTCGGGGATGGGGCCGGCAGTGGCGCGAGGGGGCGGGCGGGTGCGGCGGCATGCCGGCTCAGCCTCCGGCCGGCGCGAGGCGCTGCCGGGAGGGCGGGTCGAGCGCGTGCCCGCCGGCGGCGCGCGGCAGCGGTCCGGCGCAGAACGTGCAGCGGTCCCCGATGAGTTCGAGTCCGCACCAGTGGCACTCCTCGCGCCGGACGGACGACACGAGTTGGTAGAGCACCGAGGGGTCGGGGATGGCGGCGGCGAACTCGACGGCTCGGTGGGTGCCCCACCAGCGGGCCGATTCGGCGGGCAGGGCGGTCTCCTGGACGCCCTGGACGTGCCAGTGGGGGGCGAGGGTGTCCACGACCCAGTCGGCTCCCTTGAAGGCCCTGCCGCGGGCCACGGTGAGCCGGGTGCCGAAGCCGGGGCCGGCGGGTGCCTCGTCACCGGCGGTTCTCATCAGGCGGGGCACCGGGTTGACGAGGGCCACGAACCGGGCGCCCGGGAGTAACGACTCCAGGTGGGCGCCGAGCCCGACCTCCACTCGGTCGAGCCGGGCGACGCCTGCCAGTTGGGCGCCCGCGTAGACGTAGTGCGCGAGCAGCCGGGCCGCGGAGGCGAGCACGCCGGGGCTGAGGTCGGAGACGGACAGCTGACGGAGCTGGCGGGCCAGCACGGCGACGGCCAGGGGCGGCAGGGCGACGGGCAGCAGGGCGATCCTGTCGCTCTCCAGGACGGACCGGACGGTGCGCAGGCGCCGGACGTACGGGGCGGGCAGCGAGTCCGGGTAGAGGGTGACCACATAGCCGCACTGGTCGAGCAGGATCGCGGTCTGGGTGACCGCGGTGTCGAGCGGCTGCGCCTCGGGCGGCTGGAACACGGCGGCGTCGGGGGTCTGCCCATCGGCGGGCGGCAGCACCAGATCGGGGCTGGTGACTGCTATCGCAATGGGCACGTCGGCTTCCCCGTTCACTCCGGCCGCGGGGGGCCGCGGCGGACGCAGTTCGATACCGCCCTGTGCTGGCGCCTCCGCACTTTATCCACGAATGGAGCGGCTGAGAACCGCCCTTCGGGGTTTGGCCGGGGTGCCCCCGCGGTGGCCTGGGGGTCTGTGCGGAAAGCCGTGACGGATGTATTGACGGACGCATTGGACTAGACCATCTTTACGCCAGACGGCGGTGACCCCCCGAGCACAATCCCCGACGTCACACCCTCAACTCCCTTCCCACCGGAGGACGCAGTGGACCACGCGATACGCAGCACCCGCACCGGATCGAGACGCCGCCTGGGCGCACTGCTGGCGACCGCCCTCGCGGCCGCCGGCCTGACGGCGCTCGGCGGCTCGCCCGCGCATGCCGCGGACGTGAACCTCGTCAAGAACCCGGGATTCGAGTCCGGTCTCTCCAACTGGACCTGTTCGAGCGACAGCGGCACCACCGTCACCGCACCCGTGCACAGCGGAACCAGCGCCCTGAAGGCCACTCCGGCCGGCTCCGACGACGCCCAGTGCGCGCAGACCGTCGGCGTGCGGCCCAACTCCTCGTACACGCTGAGCGCGTGGGTGCAGGGGGCGTACGTCTACCTCGGGGCGAGCGGCACCGGCACCACGGACGTCTCCACGTGGACACCGTCCGCGAGCGGCTGGCAGCAGCTGAGCACGACGTTCAGCACCGGTGCGAACACCACGTCCGTCACTGTCTACACGCACGGCTGGTACGGGCAGCCCGCGTACCTCGCGGACGACGTCACCCTGACCGGCCCCGGCGACCCGGGCGACCCCGGTGACCCCGTGCCCGCCGCGCCCGGCGGGCTCACGGCCAAGGCGGTGACCCCCTCATCGGTGGCGCTCGCCTGGAACCCCGTCTCCGGCGCCACCGGTTACAACGTCTACCAGGACGGCACCAAGGTGCAGTCCGTCAGCGGCGCCTCCGCCACCGCCACCGGGCTCGCACCGTCGACCTCGTACCGCTTCGAGGTGACCGCCACGAACGCCGCCGGTGAGTCCGCGAGATCGACGGCCGTCACCGCCACGACAGGCGCGGGCAGCGGTGACGGGCCAACCGTGCCGAAGCACGCGGTGACGGGCTACTGGCAGAACTTCGACAACGGCGCCACGGTCCAGAAGATCGGCGACGTCCAGAGCCAGTACGACATCATCGCCGTCGCCTTCGCCGACGCGACGGCCACGCCCGGAGCGGTGAGCTTCACCCTCGACCCGGCCCTGAACTACTCCGAGGCCGCCTTCAAGGCCGACATCGCCGCCAAGCAGGCAGCGGGCAAGAGCGTCGTCATCTCCATCGGCGGCGAGAAGGGCAGCGTCTCCGTCAACGACGCGGCCTCCGCGGCGAACTTCGCCGACAGCGTCTACGCCCTGATGCAGAAGTACGGCTTCAACGGCGTCGACATCGACCTGGAGAACGGGCTGAACCCGACGTACATGACGCAGGCGCTGCGCGCCCTGTCGGCGAAGGCGGGCAGCAAGCTCGTCATCACGATGGCCCCGCAGACCATCGACATGCAGTCGCCGTCCGCGGGCTACTTCAAGACCGCGCTGAACATCAAGGACATCCTGACGGTCGTCAACACGCAGTTCTACAACAGCGGTTCCATGAACGGCTGTGACGGCAAGGTCTACTCCCAGGGCACGGTGGACTTCCTCACCGCCCTCGCCTGCATCCAGTTGGAGGGCGGTCTCGACCCCGCCCAGGTGGGACTCGGCCTGCCCGCCTCCACGCGCGCGGCGGGCAGCGGCTACGTGGCGCCGTCCGTCGTCGACGACGCCCTCGACTGCCTGGCGAAGGGCACGAGCTGCGGCTCCTTCAAGCCGTCCAGGACGTACCCGGGGATCCGGGGAGCGATGACGTGGTCGACGAACTGGGACGCCGCAGCGGGCAACGCCTGGTCGAACGGTGTGGGCCCGCGCGTGCACGCGCTGCCGTAGCGGACCGGGGCGTCCGGAACGGCAATTCCTGACGCTGGACGGGCGGCCCTCCGCCCGTCCAGCGTTCGCGCGTCCGGGGCCCGCTCCCGGCTACCGCCGGTGCGCCGCCAGTCCCTCGTCCGTCCGGGGGAGGTCACAGCCCGGCAGGGACAGGTCCAGCTTGTTGCCCGGGGCGAAGCACTTGCCTATGCCGTAGGTCTCCTCGGCGTAGTTGGTGCCCTGGTGGACGGTCACCTGGCCGTTCTCGTCGACCTCACAGGGGTTGTTCTCGGTGCACTGCTCGCCGTTCTCGTTGCCCGTGTTGTTGATGGCGATGACCTGGCCCGAGTTGGCGTCGATGACGGGCGAACCGGACGTCCCGCCTATCACGTCGCACGTCGACGTGTAGCGGAGCGAGTCCTTCCAGGTCCAGTCGGCCTCGCGCAGGCGGTAGACGAAGCCGTCGACATTGCAGGAGTAGATCTTCTTCCAGTAACCCGAGACCACCTTGATCGGCGTACCCGCGGTGGGGTGGTCGCCGGAGAGCTTCAGGGCGTCGATCTTGTAGCGCTGCTTGATCTGCGCGTACGTCGAGTCGAGTTCGTACAGCGTGACGTCCGTGTCGGTCATCGTGGAGTACGAGACCTTGGTGGCGCGCAGCGTGCCGGCCTTGCCCGCCGAGGAGTTGAGCAGCGTGAACGTACGGGACGAGGGCTGGTCGGTGATGACCTCGCCGGGGCCCGGCATGCCCGTCTCCAGACAGTGGCCGTTGGTCATGACGAGACCGGGGTCGTCGTCACCCGAGTTGGGCAGCCGGATCAGCGACCCGGAGCAGTTGCTGAGGGCGACCGTGCCGGCGAAGTCGACGACCTTGGCCTTGCCCGCGGGCGCCTGCGGGGCCGCGGACGCCGTACCGGCGCCGACGGCGGTGGCCCCGGTGAGCAGGAGAGTGGCGAGGGCGCCGACGAGTGGTCTGCTGATGCGCGTCATGGGGGGGGTGGGTCCTCTCTGGAGGCATCCGGGACGACGTGCTTGGTTTTGACGTGTGCATTGTTGGGGGTGGTGGGGTCCGGCGCAATCAATCAGCCACAAGTGAAAGGGAAGTTGTCCGGAACCCGGCACGTACGACAGCGGCGGTCAGACGACGGCGCTCAGCGCGCAGGCCACCCCGAACCCGGCCACCGACAGCACCGATTCGAGCACCGTCCAGGACGCGAGCGTGTCCCGCTCGGAGATGCCGAAGTACGTCGCGACCATCCAGAAGCCGCCGTCGTTGACGTGCGAGGCGAAGATCGAGCCCGCCGAGATCGCGACGATCACCAGCGCGAGCTGCGGCTGCGCGTAGTGGCCCTCTTGCAGCAGCGGCGCGACGATGCCCGCCGTGGTGACGATCGCGACCGTCGCCGACCCCTGCGCGACCCGCAGGACGACGGCGATCAGCCAGGCGAGCACGATGATGGGCAGGCCCGCGCTGTCGAAGGTGTCCGCCAGCGCCTTGGCCACCCCGCCCGCCTTGAGCACGGCGCCGAACACCCCGCCCGCGCCGACGACGAGCAGGATGTTGCCCACCGGCTTGAGCGACGCCGTCGACACCTTCTCCAGCGACCGGCGCGACCAGCCGCGCCGGATGCCCAGCAGGTAGTACGCCAGCAAGAGGGCGATCGTCAGGGCGACGAAGGGGTGCCCGAAGAACTCCACGACCGAGCGGCCGGTGCTCGGGTCGAACGCCACGGAGGAGAACGTGGCGAGGAGGATCAGCACCAGCGGCGTCCCGATGATCGCCAGCAGCGTGCCCAGCGGTACGGGCTCTGCGGCCGGTGCGCCGTCCCCGGCGGCCGCGGACCTCGCCTCCCGGGCCGCCTCCACCATGTCCTCGGGCACGGGCACGAAGAGGCGCTCGCCGATCCACGCCGCGTACGCCCACGCCGCCAGCACCGCCGGGAGGCCCGCCGCGGCGCCCATCAGGATCACCCACCCGAGGTCCGCCCGCAGCAGCCCGGCCGCGGCCACGGGGCCCGGGTGCGGCGGCAGGAACGCGTGCGTCATCGACAGCCCGGCCAGCAGCGGCAGCGCGTACAGCAGGATCGACCGGCCACTGCGTCCGGCCGCCGCGTACACGATCGGCGCGAGCACGAAGATGCCGACGTCGAAGAAGACCGGAATGCCGAAGACGAGCCCGGTGAGCCCCATGGCGAGCGGCGCCCGCCGCTCGCCGAACAACTCCAGCAGCCGCGAACTCAGCGCCTCCGCACCGCCGGAGACCTCCAGGATCGACCCCAGCATCGTGCCCAGGCCGATGATGATGGCGATGTGCCCGAGCGTGCCGCCCATGCCGGATTCGACGACGGAGACCGCGTCCGACTTCTGCACTGTGCCGAGGAGTTGGGTGACGGAGAGGCCTGAGGCGAGGCCGACGGCCAGGGAGACGGTGAGCAGGGCGACGAAGGGCTGGAGCCGGATCTTGATGATCAGCAGGAGGAGCAGGGCGATGCCGAGGGCGGCTACGGTGAGTTGGGCGGGGGTGCTGTGCATTTTGGGCTCCCTGGGTGCGGCTTCGCTGCCGCCTGCGGGGCGCCCTGCGGGCGCGGCCTCAGCTGGGGTGGTGGGTGCCGGGGGTGTGGCCTCCGGGCTGAGGACCTGGAACGCGGTGCGTGGCACCGTCAGGCGCATTGGGTGCCGTGACAACGCACCGCGTTCCAGAACCCCACCCTCCGGCCCCACCCCCTCCCGCCGGCGAGCAAGTTGAAGGCCGGTGGCGACTTTCTGCCCCGCCGGGCACGCCATTCTCTTCAGCCGGGCGCGCCGGTTCTTTCCGCTGGGCGCGCCGTCTTTTCTTTTCAGCCCGTTGGGGGCACCTCCCAGCGGTAGCTGGGGGAGTTTGAGGACAACGCGCGAAGCGTG